>JANMCB010000305.1:0-20505 GCA_031360805.1 Rhodoferax sp. | reverse complement strand
GGTGACCTATGGCCGGAAGCGGCAGACGCGCGTTGCAGCGAACAGGCTGCGCTCTTTGCCGGTACTGTGCCCGCCCCGTTGACCGTGGTTTAGGTCTCAACCTTATTTGCGGACAGAGGGCAAAAAGAGCGCCTGCAGGTCATTCAGAAAATCGAACCCCCGAACGGTGGCGCGTACCCTGGAGAAATCACGCTCCAGCAGACCTTTGCGTTCGGCCATTTCAAGCGCCGCTTGAATGGACGACAAAGGCAACCCGGTTCGCTCCGTGAACTGGGTCAATCCAAAACCGTCTTTCAGCCTCAGTGCATTGAGCATGAATTCAAACGGCAGGTCTGACCGGCTTACCTCAACGTCTTGCGCAAGGCTTTGACCTGCGAGCGCCTGCGTCATGTAGCGCTTGGGGTCCCTGAAACGGACCTGCCGCTGAATGCGGTGCGCAAAGCTGAGCTTGCTGTGGGCGCCCGCGCCAATGCCCAAATAATCGCCAAATTGCCAATAATTCAGGTTGTGAAAACACCGATGGCCATCGCGCGCAAAAGCGGAGACTTCGTAGCGCTGCAGGCCCGCGGCGCCGGTCATGTCGGTGATCAGGTCCAGCATCTCGTAGGCCGTGTCCTCGGGTGGCACTACCGGCGGATTTTTGGCAAACAGCGTATTGGGTTCGATCGTCAGGTGGTAGATCGAAATGTGTGGCGGCGCAAATTTCAGGGCGGTCTGCACGTCTTGCGCCAGGGCCTCGAGCGTCTGGCCGGGCAGGGCGTACATGAGGTCGAGGTTAAAGGTGTCAAACGACTGAGCTGCTTCCTCAACCGCGGCAACCGCCTGTGCGGCGTCGTGCACGCGGCCCAGCGCCTTGAGGCTGGCGTCGTTGAAACTTTGCACACCGATTGACAGGCGCGTAACACCGGCGGACCGAAACGCGCGAAAGCGGTCTTTCTCAAACGTGCCGGGGTTGGCTTCCAGCGTAATTTCGCAATCCGGCGTGAGGCGCAGGCGCGCCCGCACATCGCCCAGCAGGCGGTCGATCGATGCGGGCGAAAACAGGCTGGGGGTGCCGCCGCCAACGAAGATGCTGTGAACCGGACGGCCCCAGATGAGCGGCAAGGCGGCGTCCAGGTCGGCCAGCAAGGCATCCAGATAGGCCTGCTCGGGCAGCTTGGCAGGGTCCATCTCGTGTGAATTGAAATCGCAATACGGGCATTTTTTGAGGCACCACGGCAGGTGGACGTACAGCGAGAGGGGCGGTAAAGCCGCCAGTTGCAGCGTGCCCGGGCGCATGTAATGTTCGATGCCGGGCAGCGGCCCGTTGCGCTGGCCGGTTTGATCGTCAGGTTTGACGGGCTGAATGGCAATCACGTCATGTCCCTGTGAAAACCCAGCGCGCGCGCATCAGGTCGACCATCGCTTGCGCCGCCTCCCCTCGGTGGCTGATGCGGTTTTTCACAGCCACCGGCAACTCGGCAAAGGTCTTGCCTTGTGCAGGAATCCACATCACCGGGTCGAACCCGAAACCGTTTGTGCCTGCCGGCTGCTCGGCGATTTCGCCCACGGCACGACCCACGGCGATGAGCGGCTCAGGGTCTAGTGGGTGACGCACTGCGACCAAGGTGCTGACCAACGCGGCGCGCCGGTTTTGCACGCCCTTCATTTGGGCGAGAAGGGCTGTCACGTTGTGGTCGTCGCCCTTGGGGTAACCGAATTGGGTCGCGTAGAACGCGGTGTCGACGCCGGGCAGGCCGTTAAAGGCGTCCACGCACAGGCCAGCATCATCGGCCACAGCAGGCAAACTGCTGCACTGTGCCGCATGCCTGGCCTTGGCCAGCGCGTTTTCTACAAAGGTTCGGTGTGGCTCGGGCGCCTCGGGAATACCCAGCTCGCCCTGGCTGACCAGTTCCACACCCAGTGGCGCAAACATGGCGCGCAACTCGGCCAGTTTCCCCGGGTTATTGGAGGCCAGAACGAGTTTCATGCCCGGTCACTGGTGTTGCAACACCATCAGTTCACCAATGCCTTTTTCGGCCAGCGCCAAAAGCGCATTCATCTCGTCACGTGAAAACGCAGCCCCTTCAGCCGTGCCCTGCACCTCTACAAAGTGGCCGGCACCGGTCATCACCACATTCATGTCGGTGTCGCAAGCCGAATCTTCGATGTAGTCGAGGTCCAAGAGCGGTGTGCCCTGGACGATGCCCACCGAGATGGCAGCGACTTGGGAGGTGATGGGGAACTTCAGAATTTTCCCGCTGGCCAGCAATGTGTCTACAGCATCCCTGGCGGCCACATACGCACCGGTGATGCTTGCCGTGCGGGTGCCGCCGTCGGCTTGCAGCACGTCGCAGTCCAGCAGGATGGTGCGTTCGCCCAAGGCCTTCAGGTCAAACACTGCGCGCATCGAGCGGCCAATGAGGCGCTGGATTTCCTGGGTGCGGCCGCTCTGTTTGCCACGGGCGGCCTCGCGGTCACTGCGGGTGTGTGTGGCGCGCGGCAACATGCCGTATTCGGCGGTGACCCAGCCTTCGCCACTACCGCGTTTGTGCGGGGGCACGCGCTCCTCCACCGACGCCGTGCACAGCACCTTGGTAAGACCGAATTCAATCAATACCGAGCCTTCCGCGTGCACGGTGTAACCACGCGTGATGCGTACCCGACGGAGTTGGTCAGGCGCACGCGCAGCATTTCTGGAGAATTGGGTCATGTATGCAAATCAGGTTTCGGGTTGTCCAATGCCGGGCACTTGCGCCCATTGGGCTGTCAGCGCTTACGGGTCACCGTACGCCGGATCGCGTCGTTGATTTCGGCAATCGAGCGTTCGATGTCGGCCTCATCCAGTTCGCCGTAGCCTTCCGGCTCGCCACCCAGCAGGTCCGCGTGAAGGGTTGACGCAAACACGCCGTCATCAATGTCGTCGGTCGAGATGGTGGCGCGGATGGTCGCCTCAAATTCATTGGGTGTTTCCCACTCCATGGCAATCACGGTCACGTTGTCGCTCTTGCCACCTGCCACTTCCAACGCGGCCTCGACAAGATCGGGAACAGCCTGCGCAACCGGCTTGCTGCCAAGCTGGAACACGATGTCTGAATCTGAAAGGCTGCCCCACAGACCGTCTGAACAAAGCAGTATCTTGTCCCCTTGTTGAAGCGGCACGGGGCCAGTCACATCAAGTATGGGTTTTGTCGGCGAGCCAAGACACGTGAAAAGGATATTCCGGTTCGCCTGATTGGCCGTGAGCGGACCGGTGCTTGAACCTGGGCGGCGCTCCTGGTAGGAATGGTCCCGTGTCCGCCCCATCAGCTCCCCGCCCCTGACGAGGTAAAGCCGCGAGTCACCACAGTGGACCCAGGTTGCAAGACCGTTTTGCACAAATGCAGCGACAATGGTGGTTCGAGGCGTATCGGCCATGCCCCGCTCCAAAGCGTAGCGGAGAATTTGGCGATGGGCTGCCATGACGGCATCGGTCAGAAATTCACTGACATTTTCGATCTGCTGCTCAGCCACCTTTTGGTAGGTGGCAGACAGCGACTGGAGCGCCAGATGTGCTGCCACCTCTCCATCAGGGTGACCGCCCATTCCATCAGCCAGCAAGAACATGCCTGAACCGCGGGTATAGCTGTAACCCATGCGGTCCTCGTTCTTTTCACGGCCTCCGCGCCGGCTGACCTGGAATACTGAGAATTTCATTTGGCCTTGTTGCCAAAGGCGCTGGCACTCTTCACATTTTTCTTGGTGTCAGTGACGATCGTGTCAAATTGCAGCCTGACTTTTTCACCTACCGAAAGCTTGGTATAGCGGCGCTCGCCCTCGCGGCTGAGCTCCTTCTGCAACGCAAACACCGACTGTGGACGTGACAGCGCATCCAGCGCCATGCACCACTCGACAACCTCGATCAGATTGTCGGAATACACACCGCGCAGGCGGGCCAATGCGGTTGCAATGCGGTCTTTCTCAACGCGCTGGGGCGCCTCGTTGGGTGGATAGCCCTGCATGCAGGCGTAAATGCAAGCGCCGATAGCGTAGATATCGGTCCACGGCCCCATGGTCGCGTCCCGCCGGTACATCTCCGGCGCGGCAAATCCAGGCGTATACATCGGCCGCACGAAGTTGCCTTCCTTGCTCAGAACTTCACGCGCAGCACCGAAATCAATCAGCACCGACTTGTTGTCATCGGTGATGAAAATATTGGCCGGCTTGATGTCCAGATGGAGCATTTTGTGCTGGTGCACGATGCGAAGACCGCGCAGTATCTCGTCAAACAGCGAGCGGATGGTTGACTCGCGAAACACCTTCTGCTGCTTGAGGTCCCGTGCCGTAATGATGAAGTCCTGCAGGGCGGCGCCTTCAAGGTAATTCATCACCATGTAGACGGTTTCATTTTCCCGGAAAAAATTCATCACACTCACAACCGACGGGTGTGAGATTTGGGCAAGAGAGCGCCCTTCCTCGAAAAAACTCTTCAGTCCGAGCCGATAGAGTGACAGTTTTTCTGGCTGCACAACCGGGCTCAATTCACCCGGTGACCGCGAGGCCAATGACGATGGCAAATATTCCTTGACGGCAACTTGCTGTCCGTCGGAATCCACCGCAAGATAAACAACGCCAAAGCCGCCGGCCGCCACTTTGCGAACGATGCGATAACCACCAATCATGGTGTCAGGCGGCAGTGGTGCTGGTTTGACCTTTGACATAAATACAATTAAGCGATTGCCGGATCTGATCTTCTATGGCTGGTTGATGGCAGAGCGTCCCTGGCGACACGCATTTGCCACCGGTAGGTGGGGCATCCCGCTCAATCTCGGGCCTGTCGACATTTCCGGGTTATTCTCACGCCCTCATTCACAGATTCGGGAGCTACTAAATGCCAGTTTACAGCATGACTGGTTATGCCAGTGCACAGCGCAACTCGAACACCACCGCCCAGGAGTCCGACAACAAATCCGGCATGGCAAGCCAGTTGGGCCTTGAAATCCGCTCGGTCAACAGCCGCTTCCTTGATCTTTCGTTTCGGCTTCCGGAGGACCTGCGCCAGTTTGAGCCGGCTTTGCGCGACTTGCTCATTGCCAAGCTAAAACGTGGCAAAGTTGAGGTAAGGGCATCGGTTGAATCTGCTTCAACCAGTTCGATTTCCGAGCCCACACCGAAACTGCTGCAACGCCTCAATGCCGTGCAGGACAACGTCAAGGCGTGGCTGCCAAGTGCTTTGCCGCTGAGTGTGGCAGACGTGATCCGGCTGGCGTCTTCCGAGCAGTCACCACAGCGGGACTGGGGCGATGCCATCTTGCCGCTTGCTAGCGAAGCCCTGAAAGACTTGCTGGCAGCTCGCCAGCGTGAGGGCGCCCGCCTGGCCATCATGTTGCTGGACAGGGTGGCGCAACTGCGCAAGCTGGCAGCACAGGCAACGCCTCTGGTGCCGCAATTGGTTGCGCAGTTGCGCCAGCGCTTCATGGAGCGCTGGACCGAAGCAATGGGGCTGGGCGACGCCACAATTGCCCCGGAAGCAGCGCAAGACCGGGCACTGACTGAGGCCACCGCGTTTGCGATCCGCATCGATGTAGCCGAGGAAATTACCCGGCTGAATTCGCATCTGGATGAGATCGAGCGCCTGATCAAGGCAGGCGGAGAAATCGGAAAACGGCTGGACTTTCTGATTCAGGAACTCCACCGCGAAGCGAATACCCTGGGCTCAAAATCAGCGGCGCTGGAGTTGACGCACATTTCGGTAGACATGAAAGTGCTGATCGAGCAAATGCGCGAACAGGTACAAAACCTAGAATAGCGCCACTGAACCTTTCGCCGCCCAAGGGCCAATTTATGGACTTTCCAGGAAATCTGTACGTCGTTGCGGCCCCGAGCGGGGCGGGCAAATCCAGCCTGGTGAAGGCGCTCATGGAGCTTGACTCGCGCGTGCAGCCCTCGGTGTCACACACCACCCGTGCGCCTCGCGGACAGGAGAAGCATGGCCGCGAGTACTATTTTGTGTCCAACCCGGAGTTTGATGCAATGGTGAATGCCGATGCGTTTGTGGAGTGGGCGCACGTCCACAACCAGCGATACGGCACCTCCCGCCACGCCGTTGAGGCCCGGATTGCGCAAGGTGGTGATGTCATTCTGGAAATCGACTTTCAGGGCGCAACGCAAATCAAGAAGATATTCGGTAACGCGATCTGTATTTTCATCCTCCCACCCAGTTGGGAAGAGCTGAGGGCACGGCTGGAGCGCCGGGCCGAGGACTCACCTGAAACCATTGAAATCCGCCTGGTCAATGCGGCGCGGGAGGTGGCGCAGGTGGATCAATTCGAATTCGTTATAATCAATGAGTCGTTCGACCGCGCTTTGTTTGACTTGAAGGCGATCGTTCACTCCCAGCGACTTAAAATTTCAGCCCAGCGGCGCAGCCGGGCTGACGTGTTCAAGGCACTGAACATTCCCTGACAGCACTGCAATCGGCAGGCGCGTCCTCATTTCTTGGAGATTTCATGGCCCGAATTACCGTAGAAGACTGCCTTGCGCAGATCCCCAACCGTTTTCAGCTGGTTTTGGCTGCCACCTACCGCGCCCGCATGCTCAGCCAGGGCCATACGCCAAAAATTGAGAGCAAGAACAAGCCCGGTGTCACCGCCTTGCGCGAGATTGCGGCGGGCAAGATTGGCATCGAAATGCTCAAGAAAGTGCCTCTCTAAGCTCTGACTTAACTTCTTGAAAAGCACCCGTCTGGGTGCTTTTTTGCTTTCGGGTTGTACTGGTTATCGAGCCTCCAACCCGGCAATTTACACCAAAGCGCTATATTCAGCATATGGGCACCGCGCTGAAATCCCCCGACCAGACGCTCCGCGCGACAGTTGTGCACGCGCCTGTGGCGCCGCCCAACGCAGCGGCCATCAACGCGACGGCTGCCAGCTTTGCCGGGTTGACCGCCAAACTCGATTATTTGAGTCCTGCAGACCTCGAGCAGGTTCGCCTGGCTTACCGGTTTGCCGATGAGGCCCATTTGGGCCAGATCCGCAACAGTGGCGAGCCCTATATCACGCACCCGATTGCCGTCGCCGCCCAGTGCGCCGACTGGAAGCTCGATGCGCAGGCTCTGATGGCGGCATTGCTTCACGATGCGCTGGAAGATTGTGGCGTCACCAAGGCTGAACTGGTGGAACGCTTTGGCTCCCCGGTCGCCGAATTGGTTGATGGACTGACAAAGCTTGACAAGCTGCAGTTCAACACACGCGAGGAAAACCAGGCGGAGTCTTTTCGCAAGATGCTGCTGGCCATGGCCCGGGACGTGCGGGTCATCCTGATCAAGCTGGCTGACCGTTCACACAATATGCGCACCCTGTCAGACGCGCCGCGCGACAAATGGCATCGTATTTCGTCGGAAACGCTTGAGATCTACGCGCCCATTGCCCATCGGCTGGGTTTGAACCAGACTTACCGCGAGTTGCAGGACCTGTCCTTCCGTCACCTGCGCCCCTGGCGCTATGAGATCCTTGCCAAAGCAGTTGCCAAGGCCCGCAGTCGACGCCGCGACCTGATCCAGAAAGTGCAACGTGAAGTTGAGACCACGTTTGCCAGCACTGGCATGAAGGTGACGATTTCGGGGCGCGAAAAGTCGCTTTTTTCGATATACCGCAAGATGACGCAGAAGCACTTGAGCTTTGCGCAGGTGACAGACATTTATGGCTTTCGGGTCAAGGTGCCGACGGTGACGGATTGCTACACCGCCCTGGGGACCCTGCACCAGCTCTACAAACCTGTGCCGGGCAAGTTCAAGGACCACATTGCAATTGCAAAACTCAATGGTTACCAGTCTTTGCATACCACTTTGGTTGGCCCCTCGGGCGTGAACGTGGAATTTCAGTTGCGCACGCCCGCCATGCATGTGGTTGCCGAGTCCGGTGTGGCTGCCCATTGGCTTTACAAGGCCAACAACACCGATGGCGCCAACGCTGACCGCCTGGGCTCGCAATGGCTGCAGTCGCTGCTGGACATCCAGGACGAAACCCGCGACGCCGCAGAATTCTGGGACCATGTCAAAGTTGACCTGTTTCCCGATGCCGTTTATGTGTTCACTCCAAAGAGCCAGATTCTGGCCTTGCCGCGCGGCGCGACCGTGGTTGATTTTGCCTACGCCATTCACAGCAATGTGGGCGACCGCACCACCGCCGCAAGAATCAATGGCGAACAGGTGCCCCTGCGAACCGAGCTCAAGAATGGCGACGTCGTGGAAGTCGAGACCACACCGACTTCAACCCCGAATCCGTCCTGGCTGAGCTTTGTGCGCACCGGGCGGGCGCGCTCCAAAATTCGCCACCACCTCAAGACGCTTGAACACTCGGAGTCCGAGAGCCTTGGCGAGCGCCTGCTGTCCCAGGCCCTGCGCGCAGAGGGTATTGAGAAGTTTCCCAATGACGAACCGGCCTACCAGCCAATTTGGGAAAAACTGCTTCGCTTTACAGGCAACAAAACGCGCGAAGAGCTGATGACCGATGTCGGCTTGGGTAAGCGCATCGCAACCATGGTTGCCAAACGATTGGTCAGCCTGCTGGCCGAGAGTGGTGAACGCCCAGACGCGCTGCTCTTGACCCGGGAGCGATTTACTGCGCACGAGTCAACACCCACCGCAATGCTGATACTGGACGGAGCGGAAAACGCGTCCGTCAAGTTTGCTTTGTGTTGCCGACCAATCCCTGGCGACAACATCGTCGGCTACCTGGGGCGCGGCGAAGGGCTGGTGGTGCACATGGCAGATTGCCCGAACGCCAAGAAGCTGCTGAACAAGGACAGCGAGCGCTTCATTGAAGTCGAATGGGCGGACGAAACAACCCGGGCGTTCGAGACTGAAATTCTGGTTACCGTGACCAATGGCAAGGGAGTTCTGGCCCGGGTCGCTGCCAAGCTGGCAGGCGCCGAAGCCGATATTTCCCACATTGACATGGATCAGGACGGTGCCCAGGACGTTACGGATTTACGGTTCCTGCTGGGCGTGCGGGACTTGACCCACCTGAACTCGGCCCTGCGCACCCTGAAACGCACACCGTCCGTGCTGGCCGCGCGGCGAAACAATGCCATCACTGCCTCTGGTCACGCAGCGCCTGGCGGCGGGTAACTGACGCGGATCACTTCAATTTCTTCCACGCCGGCCGGCGTGATCAGTTTCAGCACGTCACGGGTGCGCGCTTTGAGCAAAGTCCTGGCGATGGGCGAAACCCAGCTTACCTCGTTCCTGGTGCTGTCGGACTCGTCGATGCCCAGAATCGTGATGCTGCGCTCGCTTCCGGCCCCGTCCACATAGGTTACCGTGGCACCGAAGAAGATCTGGTCACTGCCGAAGTGAAGCCCCGGATCACTCACGACGGCAATCTCCAGCCGCTTGGTCAGGAAGCGGATTCGCCGGTCGATCTCCCGCAAGCGCTTTTTCCCGTAGAGGTAGTCGCCGTTCTCCGATCGGTCGCCATTGCTGGCGGCCCAATGCACCACCTCGACAATCTTGGGCCGCTCGGTGTCGATCAGGTCAAACAGCTCTGCACGCATGCACGCATAACCCTGCGGCGTGATGTAGTTTTTGCCGCCCGCCGGCAGATCCGGCAACAACGGTTCGTCGTCGTCCTCAGCGTCAGACTCTTTGGTAAATGCTTTGCTCATGATGGATTCTGCACTGCAACCGGCCTGTCGCCTTCACAGAAATTTTGCTACACTAAATATAGCTAATTATTCATATAATACGAGGGCTTAAGGCTTATTTTATCAACTTTTTTGCGAAATTATTGAATTTTTTCACATATTTACCACAATTGTAGTAAATATTGGTGTCTCGGGCAAACAAACGGGATTAAACCAACGCAGAGTTTCTGCGCATGCCTTCTCGGTTAAATTGCAGGCATGGACCAGACACACCCACCCGACCTGCCGCCGCTTTTTCACTCGAAGGACACAGCGGGCCGGCTGGCCGGCATCCTGACTTCAGTGATGGACGCAATCGTGACGGTGGATGAGTCCCAACGTATCCTGTTTTACAACCCGGCGGCCGAGCGAATCTTCGGCTGGCCGGTGGCCGAGATGCTGGGGCAGCCCTTGGCGCGCCTCATCCCGGAACGCTTTCAGGCCGCGCACGCCGGGCACGTCGAGCGCTTTGGCGAAACCGGCGTGACGTCCAGGCGCATGAGCGGCTCTGCGCTGGTGTACGGCGTGCGCGAGAGCGGCGAAGAATTCCCGATCGATGCCTCAATTTCGCACCTGGACACCAACGACGGAAAGCTGTTCACCGTCATCGTGCGGGACGTTACCGCGCGTGTTCAGGCGCAACAGGAGCATGCACAGTTGATCGCGTTGCTGGATTCGGCCATGGATGCCGTCATTTCGCTGGACGCCGCGCACCGCATCGTGATCTACAACAAGGCGGCCGAGAAAACATTTGGCTGGCCCGCCTCGGTGATGATCGGCAAGGAAATTGACAAGCTCATGCCGCGGCGTTTTCGCGCGCACCATGCTGCGCACATTCAAATGTTTGCCAAGACCGGAAAAACCTCCCGCCGGCTCGGTGACGAAACGACCCTTTATGGACTGCGCACCAGCGGCGAAGAATTCCCGATGGAAGCATCGATTTCGCAGCTGAATTCGCCTTTGGGCAAGCTGTTCACCGTGATCCTTCGCGACGTCAGCGACAAGGTGCGCGCCAAGGAGCAGATGGATTCATTCGCCACTGAAGCGCATGCGATTCTGGAACGCGAGAAAACCCGGATCGCGCGCGAGCTGCATGACGATCTGGCGCAGTCATTGACGGCGCTGAAAATGGACATCACCTGGGTGCGGGACCGCGTGCAGTCCAGTGAGCCGGACGTCGCCACCAAGCTTGATGGCATGCAAGAGCTGGTGGACAGCACTGTGGCGGCGACCCGTCGCATTGCTGCCGACCTGCGACCGCTGTTGCTGGACGACCTGGGTCTGATACCGGCAATTGAATGGCTGGTTCAGAACTTTATCCAGCGCACCAGCGTGCCTTGCCGGCTGATCGCAGAGGACAGCGTCGAACTGCCAGAACCCTACGCCACTGCCGCCTTTCGCATCGTACAAGAAGCGCTTGCCAATGTGGCCAAGCACGCCCAGGCTTCGCAGGTCGAGGTTCAGATTGAACGCACACGCCACGCGGCGAAGCTGACGATTCAGGACAACGGCTCCGGGTTTTCCGAATCAGCTTCCCGCAAGCCCCACTCACTCGGGCTGATGGGCTTGCGCGAGCGCGCTCACCTGCTCAAAGGCATCGTCACCATCACCAGTGAAGCGGGCGCCGGCACACTGGTTGACGTGCGGTTTCCGGTGCGCGACTGATCCAGACTGATTTTTGCGCTCAATGTCAGAAGCAAGGTCGTCTCGTAAGCCTTCGCTATTGTGCGGCGACGACACACCACGGCGCGGTATCGTGCACCAGCCCCATCCACAGCGCCCAAATCGAGCTTGAAGCCAATGCCACACCTGCAACGCGTACCCCCCAGTGCCGCATGCCCAGGCGTCGGTGGGGGCCTTGAACAACCGTTGACCTGGCAAGCTTCAGCCAAAGCCAGGGTCCGGCCATCATCGACAAGCTGGTACCCACCGCGAACAGCGCCATGACGCCAGCACCTTGCAGGACATTGCCGGTCAATGCGGCTACCAGCAGCGCGGAATACAGCAGACCACACGGCAATAAAGCCCAGAGCGTGCCCAGGAACAGCGGGGCACCCAAGCCCCACCGGGCTGCCAGAGACCGGGTTTGCTGCCACACCCTCTTACCCGCTGCCTCAAGCCATAGCGGTTGCTGCGCACACACGACCAACATCAGGCCAAGCACCGCAGCCGCCACATGCAGCAGCGTCCAGACCGGGCGCAGTGCGGCGCTTTGCGTGGTCAACCAGCCCAACCCCTGGACGGAAGCCGCAGCCAGCGCGCCCATTGCCGAATAGCCCAGCACGCGTCCGCCCTGAAAGGTCCACATCGCAGTGTTTTTTTGCACGCCTGCGGCCTGGCCGATGCCGGCACAGGCCGCGCCGCACATGGCAATGCAATGCGGCCCGCCGACCAGACCCATCAGCAATGCAGTGAGTGCCAGGGTTGCATTCATCGTGTCAGTCGGGCTGGTTGACTTCGGACTTGTGCATGCCCAGCAAAACAGTCAACGCGCTGGAGGCCGCCGTAGCAGCCCAGAACGCAAAGAACCCAAGGGTATAAACCGCCTGGCGGGACAAGTCCTGCAACATCGCGGGCCAATGCAGGTCGTGGGGATCAACCAACGAAAAAACCAGCATCTCCAGCACCCCGGCCAACAGAAACGACGGCCACAAAATCCACATCACGCGTTGACTGAACATGGCGCTACCGTTTCTCTGTCACTCCCAGCCCATCCATTGCGGGTGGTGCCGGTGCGATGACGCCCGTGGCTGCATGGTTGCGAGCCTGTACCGCGGGCGCAAGGTTGGCGCCATTTCGCCCCGGCGCCACTGCGCGCTGCTGCCTGATTTGCAGGTCGTCATCGGTCACAACGGGGTCCGGGCGTGTGATCGCCAGATACAGCGTGGCAAAACTCGCGACGACGACAAGAGCCGGCCCGGCGATGACCAGCCAGACATGTCCGAATTTCCACCACGGCGGGCTGCTGCTTTTGCGGTCGACGTCAGTGATTGAAGGGCTCATGGCAACTCCTCATTTTGGGAACAAAAACGCCGCTTTTTCACTCACCTGACCGGCGCCATCCTGTGACTCAATCTCAAACCGGATTGGGTGGGAACCGGCCGAGGCAGCATCCAGTGGCGCCGCCACCCTGACCGCTACCCAGCGCGACTCGGTTGCGCCGACGGTCGCTACATTGTCGGAACTGAGCACCAATCCCGGCAAACCCGAAACAGAGATCCTGAAACGCTGGGGCGACTCGGTGGCGTTCATGATCTGCAGGCGGTAGACGTTCTCTACTTTGCCACCAGCGACGATTCGGGCGACCACGTTTCGGTCGCGCAACACGTCCACTTTAAACGGCGTTCGCAGCGACAGACTGACCAGCATGGCGACCACGATGGCACCCAGTATGGCGCTGTACACAAGCACGCGCGGGCGAAAGACCTGGCGCACGGTTTGAGCTTTGGTCCAGCCGTTGGCCAACGCGTTTTGGGTGGAATACTTGATCAGGCCACGCGCATAGCCGACTTTGTCCATCACCCCGTCACACACATCGGCGCAAGCGCCACAGCCAATGCATTCATACTGAAGTCCTTCGCGGATGTCAATTCCGGTGGGGCACACCTGAACGCAAAGGGTGCAGTCCACACAGGTGCCCAGATTGAGCGCAACCGGGTCCGCCTTGCGCGACCTGGCGCCGCGCGGCTCGCCACGCTTTTCATCGTAGGTCACGATCAGGGTGTCCTTGTCAAACATGGCGCTCTGAAAACGTGCATAGGGACACATGTGCAGACAGACCTGCTCCCGCATGAAGCCTGCGTTGCCATAGGTGGCAAAGCCATAGAAACCGGCCCAAAACACCTCCCAGGAGCTCATCTGCAGGGACACCAATGCGTGCCCAAGTTCCTTGATCGGTGTGAAGTAGCCCACAAAAGTGAATCCGGTCCAAAAGGCAAGCGCGAGCCAAAGCAGGTGTTTGACGGTCTTGCGTGTGAGCTTGCCGGTTGACACGGGTTGTGCGTCGCGACGCATTCGCGCACTGCGGTCACCTTACACCAGTTTTTAGATCCATAGAAAGATTTCGGTATAGACCGTTTGAGGGCACGCGTACCCACACCAAAGACGCCCGGCCACTGCGGTGAACAGAAACAGCGATAGCGCGCTGATCACCAGAATCCCTGTCAAGTAGATAAAGTCCTGCGGGTACAACACCAGCCCGAAAATGTAAAAACGCCTGGACCCAAGATCAAACAGGACTGCCTGGCGCTGGCCCCATTCAATCCAGGGCATGCCATAAAACACCAGTTGCGTCAGAAACACCGTGGCCCAGCGCCAGTTGGAAAACCACCCGGACACACTGCGCGGATAGACCTTCTCATGGGCAGCATAAAGCGACACGGTTTCGCCATCCGCGCCAGTCGCCAATTGAGGAACGATGGGAATTACTTTTCGGGCCACAGGTGCCTGTTGCGTGAGTTGATCGAATGATTCGCTGGAGACGATTCAGGGAAATACTGTGGTACGACCCTATCGCGCCGAGACAACCGCCTGGTTGGACAGCCCCCACACATAGGAGGCCAGCACATGGATTTGGGCTTCAGTCAACTTGTCCGCCTGGGCCGGCATCTGGTTGACTTTGCCGACATTGATCATGGCAATGATGGCGGCTTCGCCATAGCCATGCAACCAAACGTCGTCCGTGAGGTTCGGCGCACCCAGCGCCTGGTTGCCTTTGCCATTGGCGCCATGGCAGGCGGCACATGCAGTGAACTTTGACTTGCCAAGTGCCGCCTGCAGAGAGTCGTGAGGACTGCCCGACAGGCTCAAAACATACTGTGCGACGTTTTTGACATCGGCTGGGCTGCCGACCGCTGCAGCCATGGGCGGCATATTGCCAATTCGCCCCTTCAGCAAGGTCTCTTTGATCGTTGCCGGCGCGCCGCCATGCAGCCAGTCGCCATCGGTCAGGTTCGGAAACCCCTTGCCGCCGCGTGCGTCTGAGGCATGGCATTGCGCGCAGTTGTTCATGTAGAGGCGCTCTCCGATCGCCATGGCCTGCGCGTCCTTGGCGACCTCCTCGGGTGGCATCGCTGAAAACCTTGCATAGAGCGGTGCGCTTTGGGCGTTGCCCTGGTCAACTTCGGCCTGATGCTCGTTTTCAGACGTCCACTTCAAAGTGCCCGCATAGGTGCCAAGCCCCGGGTAAAGCACAAGGTAGACCAGACTGAAGACGATGGTGATCACAAACAGCCAGGCCCACCAGCGCGGCAGGGGGTTGTTCATCTCACGCAAGTCCCCGTCCCACACGTGTCCGGTGGAATTGTCGCTGGCTACCGTGACTTTCGCTCTGCTGGAGAACCACAGCAAAAGAAGGCAGGCCAGGATGCTCACCAGGGTTGCGATGGCGACAAACAGGGACCAGAAACTGCTGGTGAAATCACTCATGGTTTACTCCACTGGAAGGCGATTCAATCCTGCTCGAACGGAAGCCTGGCAGCTTCCTCGAAATCAGCCTGATTGCGGCGGGACCAGGCCCATGCAATGATGGCCAGGAAGGTGACGAGGCTGATTACCGTGGCGGCAGAACGCAGGGTGTTGACGTCGAATTCCATGGGGACTCCTTCAATGGTGATTGGCATTGCTAACTATTTCAGCGCCGTGCCGAGCCCCTGCAAGTAGGCGATCAAGGCTTGCGCTTCGGTTTTATCCTTGAGCGCACTGGTCGACTCGCTGATCTGCGCGTCAGAGTACGGGACGCCCAGCAGGCGCAGGGCCTTGAGGTGGTTTGGCATGGAGGCAGCATCGACCTTGTCCGTCAGCAGCCAGGGGTAGGCTGGCATGTTCGACTCAGGCACCAGGTCGCGGGGGTTGTTCAGGTGGTCCAGATGCCACTGGTCGCTGTACTTGCCGCCAACGCGGTGCAGGTCAGGGCCGGTGCGCTTGCTGCCCCACTGAAACGGGCGGTCGTAGACGAACTCGCCTGCCACCGAATAGTGGCCGTAGCGCAGTGTTTCAGCGCGAAACGGCCGAATCATCTGCGAGTGGCAGTTGTAGCAGCCCTCGCGCACGTAAATGTCACGCCCGGCCAGTTGAATGGCGGTGTACGGCACCACGCCCTTGATCGGCTCGGTGGTTGATTTCTGAAAGAACAGCGGCACGATTTCCACCAGACCGCCCACCAGCAGCACCAGCAGGATCAGCACGATCATCAGGAAATTGTTGGTCTCGATCTTCTCGTGGGAAAGACCGCTTTGTGGGGTGTCGTTTGCCATGGCGATGCTTTCTCAGGTGTGTGCCGCAGCAAGCGGAATGGTGACGTTCACCGAACGGCCAACGGTGACCGTCTTGAAGACGTTCCATGCCATGATCAGCATGCCGCCCAGGTACAGCAGGCCACCGGCAAATCTCAGCACATAGAACGGAAAGGTCGCTTTCACGGATTCAACGAAGGTGTAGGTCAGCGTCCCATCGGCATTGATGGCGCGCCACATCAGCCCCTGCATCACGCCGGCTATCCACATGGATGCGATATAGATCACGATACCCACGGTGGCAACCCAGAAGTGCAACTCAATGGCCTTGACGCTGAACATCTGCTTCTGGCCGAACAGGCGCGGGATCAGGTAATACATGCTGCCCATCGTGACCAGGCCGACCCAGCCCAGGGAGCCAGAGTGCACGTGGGCCACGTTCCAGTCGGTGTAGTGCGACAGCGCGTTGACGGTCTTGATGGACATCATCGGGCCCTCAAACGTGCTCATGCCGTAGAACGAGAGCGACACAATCAGGAAGCGCAGAATCGGGTCGTCACGCAGCTTGTGCCAGGCGCCAGACAGCGTCATGATGCCGTTGATCATGCCGCCCCAGCTTGGGGCCAGCAGGATCAACGAGAACACCATGCCGACCGACTGGGTCCAGTCGGGCAAGGCCGTGTAATGCAGGTGGTGTGGCCCAGCCCACATGTACGTGAATATCAGCGACCAGAAATGGACAATCGACAACCGGTATGAGTACACCGGGCGCTCGGCCTGTTTGGGAATGAAGTAATACATCATGCCGAGGAAACCTGCCGTCAGGAAGAAGCCCACGGCGTTGTGGCCATACCACCACTGCACCATGGCATCCTGAACACCCGCGTACGCCGAATAAGAAGTCATCCAGCCCGACGGAACCACGGCGCTGTTGACCAGATGCAGCAGCGCGACGGCCAGGATAAACGCGCCAAAAAACCAGTTCGCCACGTAGATATGGCGAACCTTGCGGGTGCCGATGGTGCCAAAGAAAACGATGGCGAAAGAGACCCAGACAAAGGTGATCAGAATGTCGATGGGCCACGCCAGCTCGGCGTATTCTTTGCCCTGGGTATAGCCCATTGGCAATGAAATGGCAGCCGCAACAATCACCGCCTGCCAGCCCCAAAAAGTAAACGCCGCCAGTTTGTCGCCAAAGAGCCGCACATGGCAGGTGCGCTGGGCGACGTAATAGGCCGACGCAAACAACCCGCAGCCGCCAAAAGCAAAAATAACTGCATTGGTGTGCAAGGGGCGCAGGCGACCGTAACTGAGCCATGCAATTCCCATGTTGAGCTCGGGCCAGGTGAGCTGTGCAGCGATGATCACGCCGACCAGCATGCCCACAACGCCCCAGACGATGGTCATGATGGCGAACTGGCGTACCACCTTGTCGTTGTAAACGGTTGCCTGCGCGTTCGAGAAATCCATGGTCACCTCAGGTTTGGGTTTGGGCTACGCACCGAGTCTCACACCGCAGACACCTTGCCCAGTTGACCTAAATCAACCCGCAGGCCATCTCTGCCAGAAACCCGGGGGAATGACGACGGACCCGTCCGTTGGACGACGCAAGCCTGGACATCACGGGTCCCTGAGAATTCGTTCGCCTTGCGCTTCCAGGTCTTCAAACTGCCCCCGGTGAATCGCCCACCAGAGTCCACCCAGGATCAGGAACACCAGAATCACCGAAAGCGGAATCAGCAAGTACAGGATTTCCATCAGCATGCACCGGAATTTGAAAAGACACGGCTGTCGCGAACTGGCTCGCCGCGAGCGGCCTGCCGGTTCAACCGCAACGCATTGGCGACGACCACCACCGAACTGGCAGCCATGCCCAAGCCCGCCAACCAGGCAGGCAAAAGCCCCAGCACTGCCAGGGGAATGCAGGCAGCGTTGTAGAGCAACGCCCACGCCAGGTTCTGGCGCACGACCACCAGCGTTTTGCGCGCCTGAAGTACCGAATCGGCAACCGGCATGAGCGTCTCGCCCAGCACCACAAAATCGGCCCGTGCCTGCGTGATTGGCACGGCCTGGCCAAAAGCAAACGACGCGTCGGCCCCAGCCTGCACCGGGCCGTCGTTCAAGCCGTCTCCCACCACGGCAACCCGATGCCCCTGCTGTTGCATGGACCGCAATCGGGCCAATTTGTCGTCGGGCGTGCAGCCGCCATGCACGTTGGTGATGCCCAGTCGCGCCGCAACCGCCCGGGCGGCCTGGCATGCGTCGCCCGACATCAGACACACCTCGATGCCCGCTGCCTGGAGCCGACCGACCGTCGCCTTGGCATCAAGCCGCACTTGCTCGTCGATGTCGAAGGTTGCCAGCCAGCCCGCGGCATCACTCAGGTGCACGCGGGGAGAATCGCCGCCCGCATCCTGCATCGCACAGAAGCTGGCCGAACCCAGACGCACCTGAAACGCCGCTCCTTCATGACCCGGCCCCTCAAATGGGCTGACGGAACCTGTCAGGCCCTGGCCTGGTACTTCGACCGCCTCAAGTGCCCGCCAGACGGCTGGGCGCTTGGTGCGGTCATCTGCTTCGGCAATGGCTCTGGACAGCGGATGCAGCGACTGGCGGGCCAGCGACGCCGCCATGGCAAGCGCCTGATCTGCGGCAACGCCCTGCCGTGTGTGAATCGCCTGCAGCATCATAGTGCGGCCAGTCAGCGTGCCAGTTTTGTCAAACACCACGGTGTCCACACCTGCCAATGCTTCAAGTGCGTCCAGGCGTCGAACCATCACGCCACGGCGCGCCAGTGCGGCGGCGGAAGCCAGCATGGCAGTCGGCGTGGCGAGCGACAAGGCACAGGGGCAGGTGACGATCAGCACGGCCACCGCAACCATGATCGCCCGCGCCGGGTCCTGCGGCCACCAGAACGCACAAGCGGCAACCGCAGCCAGCAGCACGGTCACCAGGAACGGCTTGGCGATGCGATCGGCCAACCGGGCCAGCTTTGGCTTGGAGGTGGCGGCCTGCTCCATCAGCGTCACGATCTGCGCATAGCGCGTCTCATCGCCTACCCGCTCGACCTGAACGATCACTGCACCCGACAGGTTATAGCTGCCTGCCACCACAGCGCAAGCCACGCCACGCTGAACCGGTTTGGACTCGCCTGTCAGCAGCGCCTCGTCCGCCCAGGTGCTGCCTTGGGCGATGGTGCCGTCCGCTGGAAAAACCTCGCCAGGAAGGACGCGAATCACATCACCCGCCTGCAGTCGATGAACGGCAATCCGCTCAAAGGCCTCACCCTGAGTGCCCATGGCGGGCGGGGTGACCCTGCGCTCCACCGTGGCGGGCATGCGGTTCATCAACGCCTCCAATGCACCTGCCGTGCGGTCGCGCAGGCCCTGTTCCAGCCAGCGTCCACACAGCAGGAAAAAGACAAACATGGTGAGCGAGTCAAAGTACACCTCGCGCCCGAAAGACCCCTGCGGGTCAAACGTGCCGGCGGTGCTGACGGCAAAGGTGATGGCCATGCCCAGGGCCACCGGCAGGTCCATGCCAACCCGGTGGTGGGCCACGTCCCGCAGCGCAGCTTCAAAGAACGGCCCGCATGAGAAAACCACAACCGGCAGTGTCAAAACCCAGGAGGCCCAACGCAGCAGTTGCTCCATTTCGGGCGTCAGATCACCGGGCGCCGCCACATAGGCCGGGTACGCGTACATCATTACCTGCATCATGCAAAAACCAGCCACAAGCCAGCGCCACAGCGCCTTGCGGGACTGCTGCAACCGGGTTTCGCGAAGGAACGTGTCGTTTGCGGGCACCGCCTCGTAGCCGGACAACTGGACCGCGCGCAGCAGATCGGTAGGCGCCGTCAGGCTCTGCAACCAGCGCACGCTCGCCCGTCCGCTGGCGTAACTCACGGTGGCGGTGACCACGCCCGCCAACGCTCGCACAGCGTCTTCAACCGTGACCGAACAGGCCGCGCAGTGCATGCCGCTGATCACGAAATTGGACTCCCAGCAGTCAGCCTGGCCCGCCACCGGCCGGCTGAAGGCAAGCCATTCGCGGTGGTCGTCCAGAACAGGAATGGCATCGACCGGCGGGGCCGTGCTGGGGGGCGCTAGCATGCCCGTACACTAACCGGCGCGACCCTGCTTTGACTTGACATGGATCAACCCCGGCTCACAGGCAATGCCTTAGGCTGGCGCTTTCAAACCTACAAGGATGCTGCCATGTACAAACGTATTCTCGTGGCCACAGATGGCTCGAACCTGTCCAAAAAAGCCGTTGGCCATGCGGTGGCCCTGGCCCAGTTGTGCGACGCCGAACTGGTCGGCCTGACCATCGTGGCGCGCTACCCCACCAGCTACTTTGAGGGCGGCATTGCCATGGCGCCGGGTGAAATGGCGCGAATTGAGGCGCAGTGGATGGAGACGGGCCAGGCGGTTGTCAATGCAGTCAAAACCCTGGCTGCGGCCAAAGGCGTCAGCACCAAAGCGGTCGTTTCCAAGTCTGACCTGGTTGCCGAGGCCATCATTGCCGCCGCCAAGAAACACCGGTGCGACCTGATCGTGATGGCCTCGCACGGCCGCAAGGGCATCAAGCGCCTGCTGCTGGGCAGTGAAACCCAGCACGTGCTGACCCA
>JANMCB010000300.1:0-2841 GCA_031360805.1 Rhodoferax sp. | reverse complement strand
GAGCCGGGGTAACTTCGAGATGGTGACCGCTGATCGTCAAGTTCATAAATAGCCTCCAATGGCATGGGTTGAAAAAACGGGTTGCAAGACGCTGCTCGCAGTTTCACTATGCGCCCGATGCCATGCAAAAGCAATCCCTTTCTTGCGGTGAATTGTGTAACGACAATGAAAAAATCACGGATCATTGGCCTGAATCGCCTGATTAGCCCGCTCTGGCGGTGCAACCGCTGCAGGCACTGTTGATAAATGCAGGTCCAGCCGACTCGCCAGCCAAATGCCGAGCAAACTCGCAACGCTGCCGAACAGCGCCGCCTGCCAGACGTTTTGCAGTTGACCGGCGGCGCTGCGGCAACTGGGCTTCGTTGATGCCAAAGAGCTGGGTGAATTGCGGCCCCAGCGGCCTCATGATCATGAAAGCAAGAATGTAGTGAACTGAATGCCCGCCAGAGTGAGCAGGAGGCACAGCTCGCGCCGTGTTGTGTTGTTGATCATCGTGCAGTGAGATATTGGAGGGAAAGCTTGCGGTTCACTCTAACATCGCACCACAATTGCTTACATGAGCCTAGACACCATCATCACCTCCGGACTGAGCCATTACACCCGACCGACGGCGGCGCTGGTGCTGATGGGCGGCGGCGCGCGCACGGCCTACCAGGTCGGCGTGCTGCGCGCGATTGCCTCCATGCTCAAATTGCACCCGGAGATGTCCAAGGCGTTCCCGTTCCAGCTTCTGATCGGCACGTCGGCCGGGGCCATCAATTCAACCTGCCTGGCGGCATGGGCGACCAAGGGCCTGGGCGCGTTTGAGCAACTGGCCACGTTCTGGAACGAGCTGCGCTCCGATGACGTGTACCGCCTGAACATTTCGCCGTGGGTGCGATTCAACCGCCTGGCAGTGGCCTGGAGCCTGTCGCGCCACGCCCGTGCCAACGGCGCCATCCTTGACAACCTGCCGCTGGTGGACACGCTGCACAACGGCATTTCACTCGAAGGCATCGACGAAGCCCTGCGCACCCATGTGCTCAGCGCTGTAGCCGTCACCGGGTCAAGCTATTCAAGCGGTGTGCACTGGACTTTCTGCCAGACCGCCAAGGGCGCACCGTTTCGCGGCTGGAGCCGCCCGGGCAGGCGCGCAGAGTTCACGGCAATCACGATCGAGCATTTGATGGCCTCCAGTGCGATTCCGTTCCTGTTTCCGGCCACAGCGTTGTGGGTGGACGGCCAGCGCGAGTTTTTTGGCGACGGCTCGATGCGCCAGATCTCGCCGCTGTCGCCGGCCATGCATTTGGGTGCGCGAAAAATTTTGGTGGTGGGCGTGGGCCAGCCCGAGCGGCCCCTGTCAGGCTCAGCACAAAAGTCGGCGGCGGCTTTGCGGGGCACCACGCTGGGCAGTATCTTTGCCCACACCATGGCCAGCGTGTTTCACGACACACTGCACGCCGATGTCGAGCAGACGCGCCGTGTCACCAACACGCTGAACCAGATGCCGCGTGAAGCTGCCAGCACGCTGCCTTACCGGTCGGTGGATGTGCTGGCCATTGCACCGACCGAGTCGCTGGATGACCTGGCACTGAAGCACATCAAGGAACTGCCCACCGCGACCCGCCACGCCTTGAGCGGGCTGGGCATTTTGAAAGGTGGTGGTGGCGTGCTGGCCAGCTACCTGCTGTTTGAACCCGGTTTCGTTCAAACCCTGATCGCCATGGGCGAGAGCGATGCCTATTCGCGCAAGGCCGAGGTGATGGAGTTCTTCGCCAAACCCTGAGGCGGCTGATCGAAATATTTCATATCACCGGTGATATGAAAATAGTGCAAAAACCGGGGAGAAACCGGGTTTTGAACGATTTTACCTATAAAAAATGCATCTAGCCCTCGTATCATATAGATAGTTTGATATCTTTATAGTAGCAAATATTAACGTTTGACGTTTGACGTTTGACGTTTGACGCGTGACAGGTAACTGATGACTCAGGCCGGGTGGGTGGCCTGCTCGATGGCGGTGGGATGTTCCGTGTTGGCCGTAAACCATTCCGGTACGGCTGGCCCCCAAAGGTAAAACGAATCTTCGGGCGGGTAGTCGCCAGCAGTCCACCCCTTGGCTGGGGACACAAAATCAATGTCAAACGAGTATTCGGCAAAACTGCCCCAGGGATCGCGCGCGTAGTAAAAATAGTTGGAGCCCAGCACGTGGCGCCCCACGCCCCAGCCTTCGGTAAAGCCGGCGGTGCGCAACTGCTCACTGCCGGCGCCGACATCGTCCAGGCTGCCAACGTCCCAGCTGGTGTGGTGCAAGCCCGCGCCGCTGGATTGCACAAACGCAAACAGGTGGTGATCGCTGCCGTGCGGCGTGTGCATGAACGCCACCAGGCCGCCCGAGCGGTCCGACAGGCGAAGCCCCAGCACCTCCTCGCTGAAGGTGACCATGCCAGAGACATCCGGGCTGAACAGTAGCACGTGCGACAGCCAGCGCGGCAACACCTGGGTGGCCTGGCTGCGCATGGGCGCGTTGGCGTCCTGGCGTGGCTGGCCGGTCGGTTCACGCCGGGGTGACTTTTGGCTCGGCGAGACTTTGTCGGCAACGATCAGCTGGATCGGCGTGCCATCCGGGGTTTTGAGCCACAGGCCGGACGTGTCCAACACCGCAGGCGCCGCGCAGCCGATACCCAGGCGTTCGATCTTCTGGCGAAAGGCAGCTTCATCCTTTTTATAGATGCCAAAGCTGAGGTACTGCAGGGCTTTGGGTTGCCCGTTGGCGATCACGCTCATCCAGCAATGCGTGTGGCCGTGGGTGTAAATGTCAAGCTGCTGGCCAGCGCGTTGGAGGTTCATGCCAAAGGCGGT
>JANMCB010000206.1:0-6451 GCA_031360805.1 Rhodoferax sp. | reverse complement strand
ATCGCCGGGTCGGTGATCTGCACGCCGTGGTGGGTTTCATACCGTGCCTGCAGGCCGCGCAGGATGGCAATCGTCGCCTCTACACTCGGCTCACCCACCAGGATTTTCTGGAAACGGCGCTCCAGGGCGGCGTCTTTCTCGATGTATTTGCGATATTCATCCAGCGTCGTGGCGCCCACGCAATGCAGCTCGCCGCGCGCCAGGGCGGGCTTCAACATATTGCCCGCGTCCATGGCGCCTTCGGCTTTGCCGGCGCCGACCATGGTGTGCAGTTCGTCAATAAAAACGATGGTCTGGCCCTCATCTTTGGCCAGGTCCTTGAGCACGTTTTTCAGGCGCTCTTCAAACTCGCCACGGAATTTGGCGCCAGCCAATAGCGCCGCCATATCGAGCGACAAGACGCGTTTTCCCTTGAGTGATTCCGGCACCTCACCGGCCACGATGCGCTGCGCCAGGCCCTCCACAATCGCGGTCTTGCCCACACCCGGCTCGCCAATCAGCACCGGGTTATTCTTGGTGCGGCGTTGCAGCACCTGGATGGCGCGGCGAATTTCATCGTCGCGGCCGATCACCGGGTCCAGCTTGCCCATGCGCGCGCGTTCGGTCAGGTCAATACAGTATTTTTTCAGCGACTCACGTTGGTCTTCAGCGTCGGCGCTGTTGACGTTTTCACCGCCGCGCACTGCCGTGATGGCGGCTTCCAGCGCTTTGCGGGTCAAGCCGTTGTCTTTGGCGATCTTGCTGATGTCCTGCTTGCTGTCGGTTAGTGCCAGCAAAAACAATTCGCCCGCAATGAACTGGTCGCCGCGTTTGATGGACTCTTTTTCTGACGCCTGCAACAAGGACACCATGTCGCGGCCCACTTGAACCTGCTCATGGCCATGCACTTCGGGCAGTTTTTTCATCGCCGCTTCGGCAGCCGCCGCCAAGCCGGCGACATTCACCCCAGCACGCAGGAGCAGCGCCTTGGGGCCATCGGCCTGGCGCAACATGGCCAGCAGCACATGGACCGGCTCGATGAAGGCGTGGTCGTTGCCCAAAGCCAATGTTTGCGCATCGGCCAGGGCTTCCTGGAATTTGGTGGTTAGTTTGTCGGTTCTCATGCTTGCCATTTTGGGGGCAAGCAACGGATTTCAACCCACGTTTGCGTTTGATCTATGTCAACGACTGGCAAATGATCAGCGTGCCGCAGCAAGGCGGGTGCGCCGCAAACACATTGCAGCGCCTTGCAACGCCTTTCAATCTCAGAGCGGCGCGAGCGAACATGGCTCGATTTAGAATTTGTCATGAAAATTCACCAGCTCAACCTGAAATTTGATGCCGAGCAGGACCGTCTGCTGGTTCGCATCAACACCAGCACACAGATTGAGCTTCGTTTGTGGTTGACGCGGCGTTTGACGGTTGGCGTGCTACCGATGCTGCGAAAGCTGGTGACCCGCCAGCTTGAAAGAGCCGATTCTCCGGAAACCCAGGATGACGCCGCGTCGGCCTCAGCCAATACGGCAGCTGCCAAGGTTCGAGAATTCCTCGGCGAGATCAAAAAAGAGAACGTGCTGCGCAACTCGGATTTTTCAACCCCTTACAAGGAACCGGAAGTGCCGGGCGCCGCGGATGATCATGGCGCGCTGCTGGTCACCGAAGTGGCCATCACGCCGCTGACCAGCGGGCACTTGAGGGTCAAATTCACTGGCAAGCCGGGCGGCTCGAACGAGAACCGCGACGTGCAGATTGATCTTGACGACAATTTGATGCACGGCTTTCTCCACCTGCTTGAAAAAGCATATGTCAACTCACAGTGGGCAGCGATCACCGTTGCCCAGACAGAGGACGACGCGACTGCGGCCAGCGCCGCGCAGGACAGCCGACCCCAGTACCTCAATTGATGGGTAAAGCGGGACCGCTTGCGGGCAGGCCAGGCGCAGCAATGGTGTTGGTGCCCGCAGGCGTGATGCCCCAGCGCGCCAGTGCACCGTCGTCACTCACCCGCGCATCGACCCATTTCGCACCGTGGCGCGTTTGCTCCTTCTTCCAGAACGGCGCCTGGGTTTTCAAATAGTCCATCAAAAACTCGCAGGCCTTGAAACTCTCGCCCCGGTGGGCGGACGTCACCGCAACCAGGACAATCTGATCCAGTGACTGCAGCAGCCCGATGCGATGAACCACCCGCGCGCCGAAAATATCAAAACGCTGATGCGCCGCGTCAATCATGGCTTCAATCGACTTTTCGGTCATGCCCGGGTAATGCTCCAGTTCAAGGGCGCTCACGTCTGCAGCAGTGCCTGAATTACGGTCGCGTACGGTGCCGATGAAACTGCACACCGCGCCCACGCGCGCATCACTGGCGCGCAAGGCACTGACTTCACCCGACAGGTCAAAATCATCCGACTGGATGGAAACGCGTTGAAAAGACATCATTGGATTGTGGCACTTTTGGTCATTCCAGTTGGCGTGGCGTTGGCTGATAATCTAATATCGCCGGTGATATGACATTTCAACTTTCACACGCCAAATCCCAAAATTTCCGATCATTTATGCATCCAGCCCTGAAATAATATATATGAGTAGCTGCAATAAAAATAGCAAATACGCTTGTTGACGAAATGACCGGCGGCTCGACTTCAGGGCCGCCGGGACGGGAACGACGGGTCAAGTCGGCGGGACTAGGGTTTGTCTTAATGTAGCCAGCAAGCGGGCAATGCTAGGATTTGCCGACCAATTTGTTAGCGCTAACATTTTTGGTGTGGCTGTCGATTCTTGACAGCAAGAATTATTCAGGAGACGACATGAAATACACCTCACCGTTCGCCGGCCCAGGCCGTCGCTTGCCACTAATCGCAGCCCTGGTTGCGGCCTTGCCCGCCCTTGCACAGCAACCGCCCGCAGCTCAAACCGGTCAATTGGAAACCGTGATCATCACGGCAACCAAACGACCCCAGCCATTGCAAAGCACGCCGATTGCCATCTCCGTGATCAACGGGACGGCGCTTGAAGAAGCCAATGTCAACACCTTGGGCGCAGTCACGGCACAAACCCCCACAGTGAATTTTCGCACCAACGCCTCCAACAAAGACACCGCGCTGTTCATTCGCGGCGTCGGCACCATTTCCACCTCACCGGGGGTGGAGCCAACCGTGTCCACCGTATTGGATGGTGTTGTCACATCGCGCCCGGGCCAGGCAACGATGGATTTGCTTGACATTGACCGCGTAGAAATTCTGCGCGGGCCCCAAGGTACGCTGTTTGGCAAAAATGCCTCGGCCGGCGTCATTAATATCGTGAGCCGGGCACCTACCAAAACGACGGAGCGCTACATTGAGCTCGGCCTTTTTCAAGGTAACGAGCGGCGGATTCGTCTGAGCGCCTCGGGCGAGCTCTCCGAGGGCGTCGCTCTAGGGTCCATTTCAGCCATGGCAGGCAAATTTGACGGCAACGTGACCAATGTGTTTGATGGCAGCACCGTCAACGGCTATGACCGCGCCGGCGTTCGTGGTCGGCTTGATTTGACGCCCAACCGCAATCTGAAAATATCTCTTTTGGCCGACTACATGAAGGCCGAAGACACCACACCTACTGGCGTGATCGTCAACACCACCACCACGGCGTTTGCAACTGGGGCAGTCGTGCAAAATCCGCTTTTCGCAGCAGCCATTTCGCCAGTGGTGGCAAATCCAGAGAACCGCCAGATCAACAGCGACATGACGACCAAGGTGCAGGACGTCAACTCTGGTGTGTCGGCGCAAGTCGATTGGGACTTGGGTGGCTTGCAGCTCACCTCGATCACGGCCTACCGGCAATGGAAAAATACCCAGTTTCAGGACCAAGACCGCCTTGGGCAGATAACCCGCCAGTTTGCCCGCAGCCATGACCGTGGAGAACTTGACTTTGATCAGACCTCACAAGAGCTGCGAATCGCATCACCGAAAGGCGGATTTGTCGATTACGTCGCAGGGCTTTTCTACCTTCAATCCAAGGCCAACGAGCAGTATCGGCGCGACGTAACGCGCTGCGCGGGCAGCACGGCTGCGGCCTTGCCATCGGGCCTGGTTCCGTGCTCAGCGGGTTCGATCACCTCCGATTCCGGCGTCGCAAACTACGGCGTGGAAAACAAGAGCCTGTCGGCGTTTGGCGAGGGAACGTTCAACTTTGGCGGCAACCTGCGCGCGATTGCAGGCCTGCGCTACACCACCGATGACCTGTCTTACTACCACGGACGCGTGGCGACAGCAGCCGGGGTTCCAGGCGTTGGCGCTACACGCAACAACATCACGGGCTCCACCACCGCCAACGCGTTCTCCGGGCGTATCGGTCCGCAGTATGCAATCAACAAGGATGTGATGGCCTATGCCACCTTGTCACGTGGCTACAAGGGTCCGGCCTACAACGTTTTCTTCAATATGAGTCCGACCCAGGACAACGTGCTGAATCCGGAGACATCCAACTCCCTGGAGGTCGGATTGAAGTCCACGTTGATGGACAATCGCCTGCGCCTGAACCTGGCTCTGTTCAAGACCGACTACGCCAACTATCAGGCGAACGTGCCTGACTTGGTCAATGGTGTGATCGTCACACGCCTTGTCAACGCAGGTGACGTCACGACCAGCGGCTTTGAGCTGGACATGACGGCAAGGGTCACGCCGCAATTCACAGTCAATGCCGCTTTGGCGAACATCGTTGCAAGGGTTGGAAACTTCACTTGCCCACCCAACGCTGCACTAAGCTGCAACATCAATGGCCGCCCCTTGCCGTTTTCACCTGATTGGAAGGCCAACGTTCGCGCCAAGTACACCATGCCAGTGGCTGCCGCAATGACCCTGGATTTGAATGCCGACTACAGTTGGCAAAGCGAGGTGCAGTACGACCTCGCACAGTCTCCCGACGCGATTCAGCCGGCTTATGGCATTCTGAATCTGAGCGCGGGTCTGGCGCACACCAACGGATGGCGGGTCGCGCTGCTGGTGAAGAATGTGATGAACAAATCGTATGCATCGTTCTTGCAAAACTCTGGCGCCAACATCAACCGTTACGTGCCGCGTGATGACCAGCGCTATGTTGGCATTACGGCTCGCTACGAGTTTTGAGCGGGTGCAGGGCCGGGCCTAAGCCTGGACAGATCGCGTGCTGTTGCGTTTGACAAGTTGAAGCGCCACCGAGTCGCCAGGTAGCCGCTGCACGGCGGCTGGCGCTTGCAGCGTTGGGTTAACTGCCTGTACCGCGATACGAGCCACGACCCGTGTGCCGGTGGTGAACCCGATACCGTAGCGCGGCACCGCCAGCGTGCTGATCCCGATCTGTCCGGCAATTGTCATGTCTCCAAAGCCCATCACGCCAAGCTTGTCTGGTATCTGAGTGCCCTTCGCCTGCGCCTCCAAAATTGCGCCTGCCGCAAAATGGTCGTTCGAGAACGCAACGGCGTGCGGTAGATCGCTTTCGTCCAGCAGGCGCTCCATCACCCGGCGCCCAGCAGCCATGGGCTCCTCTTGTGGTGCGGTGACGACGCGAACGCGACTACCGGCCTTGGTTGCTGCTGCGACAAATCCGTGCCGTCGCTCGTGCGCGCGCAAGTCACCCACCACGCCGCTGTCCACGTACACCAGATCGGTGTAGCCGCATTGCTGCAGGTGCGTGAACATCGCCCGCCCCGCCTTGATGTGGTTAAAACCGACCTGAATGAACTCCGAACTGCCGGGAGAGTTGTCCCATATTTCAATCACCGGCACACTATCGACCTGAGCACGGCGTATCATCTGCAGCGCTGCGGGCGTGTGATGTCGTCCGGTGACGATAAGCGCCGCTGGAGCCCAGCCCAACACCGCCCGAATTTGATGCTCTTCGCGTTCCAGGCTATAGCCCGTTGCCGTCAACAGCAATTCAAGTCCATCGGCCTGCAATGCGTCAGACAAGCCTTGAATCGTCTCCGCAAAAATCGAGTTGGCAATGTTGGGCACGAGCGCGGCGACGATACGCGAACGGCCACTCGCCAACAGGCCTGCCGACTTGTTGGGCGCATAGCCGGTGGCCTCCAGCGCCATGTGCACGCGCTGCGAGGTCTCGGCTGACACCCTGCCCGGCTCACGCAGTGTGCGGCTGACTGTCATAGCGGTCACACCAGCGTGCCGTGCCACGTCGGCAAGCGTGGCTCGCCCATGCGTCTTGCGCCTTTTTGCATCGCTGGGCTGAGCCGCAAGCAGTGTCAATTGATCAGGGTTTGCCATGATGACGAATTGGTTTCAAGTCGTTAATGTTAGCGCTAACAAAAATAGTTGACATACCCACTAACCCGCACTCCACTAGCCCAACGTTCATGGCCATGGGGTGGATGGCCAACAAAGCACCCCTCACGATGAAACAACTCTCTGAGCTTCGCAGCCGCCGCTGGTTTGGCGACGCTGGCATGCGGGGCTTTGCGCATCGCCAGCGCATGCAGCAGCAAGGCGCGCGGCGCGAAGATGTG
>JANMCB010000190.1:0-6129 GCA_031360805.1 Rhodoferax sp. | reverse complement strand
CGCGGCTGATCTCCTGCGACCTTGCTCTGGGAGCTTGCTTCGGAAGCTTATTTTTTCGGTTCATTGGTTCGGGCCATTGGTTCGGGTAGTTGTTCCGGGTCATTGGGTGGCGCTTCATTGCCCAAGCCCTCCAGGGTGGTGCCGTAGATGTGCCAGACCGCAATGAACAGGGCGGCCAGCAGCGGGCCGAGCACGAAGCCGTTGATGCCGAACACCGCCATGCCGCCCAGGGTGGACACCATCACCAGATAGTCAGGCAGGCTCGTGTCCTTGCCGACCAGCACCGGGCGCAGCAGGTTGTCGACCAGCCCGATCACCAGCACGCCGAACAGCGTCAACGCGACGCTTTGCCAGACCGCACCCGACAGCAGGAAGTAGACTGCCACCGGCGCCCACACCAGCCCGGCACCGACCGCCGGCAGCAGCGACATAAAGGCCATCAGAACGGCCCAGAACACCGCACCGGTGACACCCAGATACCAGAACGCCAAACCGCCCAGTGCGCCTTGAATCGCTGCAATGATCAGGTTGCCCTTGACGGTGGCGCGAATGACGGTGGTGAACTTTTCAACCAGCTCCCGTTTGTGCGCAACTGGCATGGGCACTGCATGGCGCAGCGTACGGGCCAACAACTGGCCATCGCGCATCATGAAGAACGCCAGGTAAAGCGTGATGAACACCCCGGCCACGAAATCAAATGTGTTCATGCCGATGCCCAACGCCCGCGCGGCGATGAACTGGCTGGCTTGCGCCAGGGCCTCACCGAAACGCCTTTGCGCACTGTCAAAATCGACCATGCCAAAGCGGTCCAGCACAGCCGTGACAGAGGACGGCAGCGCGTCAAACGTGCTGCGAAAATAGCGCCCTGCGTTGATATCGCCGGACTGGAGGCGCTGGTAGAAACTGGCGGCGTCGCGCGCCAGCGTTGCCGTGATCAGCGCCAGCGGAATGATCACAATGACCACCACCACCAGCAGCGTGAGCAGCGCCGCCGCCGTGCCTTTGCCCCTGAACCGCGCGTGCAGGCGGTGGTGCAGCGGTGCGAAGATCAGGGCAATGATGACGGCCCACATGATGGAGCCGTAAAACGGCAACAGAATCCACCCCAACCCCAGCGAGACCAGCACCAGCAACCAGAACAGCGCCCGGCTCTGCCCGCCCGTCGGGTCGCCCTCGTTCAAACCATTCATCCTGAAATTCCTTGTAAGTCCCCTGGTTGGGGTACAGCGTGAAATCGCAGGCCTATTGTGTGGCAAAGGCCTTGCGCAGCACCAGCACGGCGTTGGTGCCGCCAAACGCAAATGAATTGGAGAGCATGGTGTTGACCCGCACGCCCTCGCGGGCAAGGTTGGGCACATAGTCCAGATCGCACTGCGGGTCGGGCAGGTTCAGGTGCAGCGTTGGCAGGGCCACATCGTGCTGCATGGCCACCAGAGACAGCGCACACTCCAGGGCACCTGCGGCGCCCAGCAAGTGCCCGTGCATGGCTTTGGTGGCGCTGACCGGCAGTTCGACAGCGCGCGCGCCAAACACGGCCCGGATAGCCGTGGTCTCAATCACATCGTTGGCCAGCGTGCCGGTGCCGTGCGCGTTGATGGCGTCAATGGCCGACGCATCGATTGCGGCCGAGCGCAGGGCGGCGCGCATGGCGCTGGCCTGCCCTTCCACGCTCGGCCGGGTGATGTGCCCAGTGTCGGTGCAAAGGCCATAGCCGAGGATTTCGCCCTGAATGGTGGCGCCGCGCGCCATGGCGGAGTCCCAGGGTTCCAGCACCAGCATTGCCGCACCTTCGCCCAGCACCATGCCGCTGCGGTTCTTGGAGAACGGTTTGCACGAAGTTGCGGCGTCCTCGGCATCCACCGCAGCCAGCGTGTGCAGCGCCTCCCAGGCTTTGAGCGATCCGAACGACAGCGGGGCTTCGGCGCCACCGGCGATGGCCGCATCCAGCATGCCGCTTGCCACGCGCAGCCAGGCTTCGCCAATCGCCACGGCGGACGACGAGCAGGCGGTTGAGTAGGTGAGGTTGGGCCCGGTCAGCGCGTGGTCAATGCCGATCCATGCGGCAGGCGCGTTGTGCATGCCCATCAACACCGTAAAGGGCTTGATCCGGTCGGAGTCGTCGCCGTACAGGGTTTTGTAGCCATCGTCACTGCTCAGTGACCCGCCCATGCCGGTGCCGACAAAAACGCCGATGCGGCTGCGCTCCTGAGACGCGAAATCGTTTTGGGATTGCGCGATGGCCTGGTTGGCCGCAAACAAGGCGAACTGGCCTGCCCGGTCCATCATGCGCAGCCGGGGTGGCTCGAAATAGGCCGCTCCGTCAAAATCAGCACACGCTGCCAGGGGCGCGACCAGCCGGTCGGTAAACGGTGCTCGCAGCAACCCAACGCCGGACCGACCCTGGCGGGCAGCATCGCAAGCCAGTGCGGCACTGTTGCCCAGCGGGGACACCACACCGATGCCGGTAACGGCGACACGCCTCATGATTCAACCAGCGCGGGCCGGGCTTGAATCAGCCTGTCGATGAAATCGACGACATCGCCCACAGTGGGCAGCAACACCGGGTCGGCCGGAACGTTGATGCCGAACTCGTCCTCAAGCGTGAACAGCAACTCCGCCACGCCCAACGAGTCAATGCCCAAGCCTTCCAGCGGCGCATCGGGCGTGAGTGCCTGCGCCTCCAGCTTGTAGTCCCGGATCAGGATGGACTGCAGCCGCTCAAAGGTATCGGTCATGGTGGGGTCCTTTCAAAGGTGAAGGGGCAGGTCATTCCAGGGGTGGCCAAAGTGTTGAAGCAGGCTCTTTTCCCCAAGCCGCAAAGTGCGCCTGTATCTGTGCGGGATCGACGGCCGAACGCGACTTGGCGCTCCACCGCGCGCCGGTCGTCAATAGCAGTGGCCAACGTTTGACGGTGGCCAGCATCAATGGCGTCAACGCCGGGCGCATGGCCAGATGCGCAAAACCCGCTGCAATCCGCAATCGCGGGGCGAAGTGGCGCCGCCATTGCTGCTCATACAGCATTGCGATGCGGGGTTGCGAGACGGCGGGGTCCGCGTCGCGGTGGGTTTGCAACAACTGCTCGCAGAGCAGCCAGGCGGACTGAAACGCCATGCTGATGCCCTCGCCAATGATCGGGTGTGCTTCACCCGCCGCATTGCCAATGCGAAAGATGCTGTCGTGCGGGCGCAGGTGAATGCCGGTGTCCAGCGGTCCGGCGCCCAGCCACGGTCCCAGGCGCGTGGCGTTCTGCAAGGCGACACGTACCCCGGTGCATTGGTCTTTGAGCACGGTTTCAACCACCTCACCAGCGCGCTTTCCCGGCAGCAACGTGCGCCAGTGCATGAGCTGGTCGCGACGGATGCAACAGGCCACCGTGGTCATGTCGCCACCCGCCGTGACCATGCCACCATAGCCACCTTGCAATGCCAGCACCGTGAGCAGTTCCCTGGGTTGGGCGGCGTTGCGAAAATTTGCCTTGAAGGCGAATAGATCACCAGCCTTGTGCCGGCGCCGGGGGTGGCTGCCCGCTACGCCCAATGCGCCCCAAGAACCATGCGCGTCGATGGCGATTGGCGCCTTCAACACCCGGTCGGCACCAGATGCCACTTCGCGCATGTCACAAAGCCAGTCGCCCGGGCTGCCCCGAATCTGCTGCACCGCCCAGGGTTGAAACACATGCACGCCCTCCAGCCGGGCCTGCTCCAGCAGCAGTGTGTCCAGCGTCTCGCGGCCCAGCGCCCGACCCCAAACGTAGTCCTTGTGCCCTTTCGCAGGCAAATCGGCGATCACTTGGGTAGACCCGTGCATCAACGCCACCTGGCGCAGTGGTGCACCGGCTTCCAGGTGCAGCCGGTCGGCGACCCCCAACGCTGCCAACAGCGGCAAATTGCTGGCGGCGATGCACTCGCCGCAGACTTTGCGACGGGGAAAGCTGTGTTTCTCCACCAGCGCGACCGACCAACCGGCGCGCGCCAGCAGAAGGGCAGCAGTGCAACCTGCCGGCCCGGCACCGATCACGATGGCATTGAAAGTGGACTGCATCACTTCACCCCCAGGCGCTCGGCGCGAAAGCACTGGGTGAAAAGCCCCGCTGATGATTCGGCCAAGCGCCACTCTTTGCCAATCTGTGGCCACAAAGCCGTCAGTTCGCGGCCATTGAATCCAGCTTTCACACTCAGGACCGCATCGGCGCGCGTAACGGCGTTGGCACCCAGGGCGCCCACCAGATGGCTGGCCGCCCATGGCCACCAGCCACGGCGCGGCTCACAGGCAATGAACCGGTCACTGCGGGACGCGATGGCACTGAGCAAGGTGGCCAACTCGAGGCCTTCAAAATGGTGCAAGAACAGATTGACCACGATGATGTCCCAACGCGCTTGCGCGCCACGCTTGCGCAGCGGGCCGGGGTCCGAGTGTGCCCAATTGAAGACATCGGTCACGCTGGCATGGGCGCTCCAGCCGACACCGGCGTAGCTCTGGACTGTTGCCGGGTCGATCAGGGCCTGGGCGTCCAGCAGCGTCAGGTCAACCGGCGGAAATGTGGGCGGCAGTGCGCGGGCCACGCCGAGCATCAGGCTGCCGTCGCCAGCGCCGAGCTCCAGCACATGCAGGGGCAATCGGTCATGCCGGTGGGACATCATGTCGGTCAGTGCGCGGCGCAATATGCTGCGCGTGCCCATCGCCCGGTGAATACGCCTGAGGTCGCGGCGCGACAGCATGGCCGCAGGGTCGTCGCAGGCGAGTGAATCCAGGGCCTCTGCCTCAACGGTTCTTGAAAGAATCATGCGCGTGCTCCTGTGGCTGGCGAACCAACCTTGAGCAGCGCCCCATGGCAACTGAAGCCGGCTCCAAACGAGGAGAGCCACCACCAGCCGCCTGGCGCGTGACCGGCCACGGCGGCTTCCAGCACAAAGTAGACAAACGCGCTGGAGAGGTTGCCGTATTCGCGCAACATGGCCGCGCTGTAGCGCAGGTCGTCGGGTTCAAGGCCCATGCGTCGGGCAAGTGCCAGCAGGACGTCGCGACCGCCCGCATGCATGATCCAAGCGTTGATCTGTGAAGGCTGCAGACCAGCCCGCGCCAAAACCGTGTCCAGCACCTGTTGGGCGTGGTCCGCCGCCAATTTGGGAACGGACTTTGTGAGGATGTTGCGCAGCATGCCGTCACGCTGCTCAAACTTCAATGCATCGCGTTGTTCAGGGACCGTCAATGACGTGCTGTCAACCCATTGAATGTGCCGCCCGGTCAAGGCCGGCTGGCGCGACAGCACGATGGCACCCGCGCCGTCCCCGAACAGACAGGCGCTGATCAACACGCCAGGGTCGTTGTCCAGGTACATGGCGGCACTGCTGATCTCGACACACACCGACAACACATGCTGGCAAGCCTCGGTCTGAAGCATGGAGCGGCCGAGACGCAGGTTTGGCAATGCCGCTGCGCAGCCTTGACCCACCAGGTCGATGGCCTGTACATCGGCGCGCAGGCCCAACTGCTCGATCACGTAGCCCGAGAGACCAGGGCACAGGTAGCCCGTGCAGGTGCTGACCACCACGGCATCAATATCCGCCGGGTTCAACCCGGCTTGGCGAAGTGCCCGTTCACCAGCCTGCGCAGCCAGTTGGGGGGCGTGGGTCAAAAAGCGGCGTGCGAGCGTGTTGGGATCGATCTGGAATACCTCTGCGAGCGAGTCAACCGCAAGGCGGCGTGTATCGATGCCGTTGTCGCGCTGCAAAACCGTGCGTGCAATCAGGTGGGAGCGGGCATCGAGTCGTCCAAACCACTCTGATGTCTGGAAAGCCGCCAGGCATGCGGCCTTTGAGTAGCGGGGCGTGGGAGTTGCCGTTCCAATGCCCCGGAAATACATGGTTGAAGCTTCGTGCATGAGAAATTCTGCCCACCGGCGCATCAAATTTCTGTGCGACACCGCACATAAATCAGTTAGAGGCAACGTCCTACATCGAAGGGATGGTGTTTTTGCCGCTGTGTTCGCCACCGCACAGAACGATTGGTTTGCGGCGACTAATCTCAAGCGGTGTCGTATGCAATTTGAGGGTTGTGACGGCTGGGCTGCAGTCAAGTCAAACGTCTGCAGCGAGATTGTTCACTTTTCAAAGGATTAACCATGAAACC
>JANMCB010000174.1:0-7146 GCA_031360805.1 Rhodoferax sp. | reverse complement strand
CAGGCGGACACCGAGGTAGGCGAGGTACGCAGCGCCAAGGTACTTGACCAGGTCGAAGGCGAATGCGGATTGGGCAACGATGAGTGACAAACCGAGCGCCGCAGCCACAACGTGGAGCATTCCGCCGATTCCGGTGCCGATGCAAGAGGCCAAGCCTTCCGGGCGACCGCCTGCCGCCGTTCGGGCCACGACGTAGGCCATGCCGGGACCTGGTGTGACGGCAAGGACGACGGCAGCAAAGAGGAAGGCCAGGAACGACATGGTTTGGTGTCTTTCAACGGTGAAGGGTCAGAGTCGGCAGAATTGTGAGGCCTGCGAGTCCATGCGCGGATCAATTTTTTCTTGGTGATGAGCATCCCGCCGTACATGGTTTTTTGCCGATCAACCGACAAGGCCACCATCAGCCCGGACCTGGCAAGTGGCTCAAGTTGACCAGGTGAACAACCAGCCCGGACCGCACGCCAAGCCAGATTCCCTCCTGGGGCTTGTTAACGACCAGGCCCACCGTGTCCCAGTCGATGTGAAGGGAGTCGTTGAAGCGCACGTCGGCGCGCTGGAGCTGCCAGTTGTCAGTCCTTGTCTTCGGCTGAAACCGTATGTAGACCGGAAAGTTTGCCACGCGCTCAGTGAAAAGCTGCTGGTTGCGTGGGTCATTAACTGCGGCATTCCGTATGTTTGCACCATCACCAAGGACGTAGACGCGCGCAGCCCCTCGCTCGAAGTCGTCGCTGGTCGTGTCGACAGAGAACTCCCGACCGCCGAGTCCCAAATAGACATCGCCGTCCGTTCCCGCACCAGAGAGGTCCCCGGTTTGAATATGGAGCTGGATAGAGTTGATTTGCGCCATGTGATTACCTCCATTTGGATGTGAGTGATGTTAGGACGGTGAACCCTAGAGAGTTTTATCCCAGGAGGAAAGCGGGTGGTCAAGCCAAAGATTGTTCGCTACAAGATAAACGTCAATTCCTGCAAGAAGCGCTGGCGGATTGCCGGATATGTACGTGGTATGGATCCGGCAACATATTCAAGGGCAACGCGACCCCCGGCCAAAACTGCCGCCCCGCGTTGACTCGGCGTGCCGTGGTGTGAGGCGTTATTGAACTCCCAGTCGCCTAGTGCAAATGCGTTAGCGATGCTTGATGAGATGTTTGTTGTGCTCTTCGCGATCAAAAGATAAAAACCAGAGAACATGTCGGCCTCAAGTTCCTTTGGGGCAACAGTAGGTGCATTGAGCCAGCTGTCACCAAGGGAAAACTGTATTTGGTGACCCCATTCATGCGCCAGTACTTGCCACAGCGGGATTGTGTTTCCAAAGTCTCGCAGCAACTTCGCTGCCATACTAGTTCCGAACAGAATGGAGCGGTCCTGCGGGTTGGCGAGTGCGTTGGGTGAATTGCAGTCGTTGAGGAATGCAAAGGACACTCCGGGGAGTCCCCAAAAGTTTCCTTGAGCATTGAACTCGGCCACAAACGCGGCATCAAGAGTGCCATTTCCGGTGGTTCGCGTTGGTATTCCGCATCCCGGTGCACTCGTGGCTTGGGACGCGGACACACTAACTGACAGGCATCCTCGCGCTCCAGCCGTGGGCTTTGCTTCATCGTCGCCTCCGCCGCATCCGCTGAGCAATAGGCCTCCGGCACAACCGCAAAGCCAGCGGCGGCGAGAAATAAGTGGTTGAGCGTCATTGTTCATTTAAGACCTCCGGTGGTTGGTGACGAAGAGACTTCACTTAGCATGGCACTGTTTGCGTTCTGGACTGGCCCGTCATCATCAAACTCGTCAACAGGCCCTTGTAGTTAATTCGCCTTTTAACTCAGAGTCACAAGTGAATTCATTGCTGCCAATTTAGAGGAAGCGCTCGATGTGTGCAATCGTTTTAAGTCTGGAATCTCATCAATAGTGATGACGACCGGCAGTCTCGCGACTTGGGGCGTTGAGTGGTAGATTGGTCCGCGCAGCGACGTTGAGCGACGGCATCACCGGTTTGCCGAGTGGCTGCAACGAGCGTTGTCGCAGATCCGGCGAAATTGGGGTCTGAGCACAAATTTTCTCGGCCGTTGGCCGACCCTGCGGGTGCTTCGCAGAAAAATTGTGATCCGACCCCAAATTCACCTACCGCCCAGGTCTACGAGCTGTTGGCGGCAGCGGCCTAATTCATCAGCGACGGCAGCCACAGGCTCAATTGCGGAAAAGCGATCAACAGACCCAGCACAATGATCATCACCAGCACAAACGGCCAGCAGCCCCTGAAAATGTTGCCAAGGCCGACGTTGGGCAGCAGTGAATTGAGCACGAACAGGTTCATGCCCACGGGCGGCGAGATCAGGCCGATTTGCACGATCATCACGATCAGCACACCGAACCAGACCGGGTCAAACCCGAGTGAGGTGACGATGGGGAAAAACAGCGGAATGGTCAGGAGCACCATGGTGAGCTCTTCCATGACCGTGCCCAGCACGACGTAGATGAACATCATGGCGGTGATGATCATGATGGGCGACAGGCCCAGGTGGGTGATCCATTCCTTCAAGTCGCCGGGCATGGAGGTGAAGTTGACGAAATTGGCAAAAATGGTGGCGGCGATCAGCAGCGTGAACAGCATGGCCGTGGTGCGTGCCGATTCGACCAGCACCTGAAACAGGATCGACCAGGTCAAGCGCCTGCGGGCCAGCGCGAACAAAAATGCGCCGGATGCGCCAAACCCGGCGCCTTCGGTCGCTGTGAAAAAGCCGCCGTAAATACCACCCAGAACCACCACCACGAGCAGCGCCACGCCCCAGATGCCGCGCAGCGCTTTCCACCGGTTTGGCCACGATGTGCGCTCACCCGGCGGCGCGTGTTCGGGGTCGTGCAGGGTCATCAGCCAGATCGCGCACATCAGCAATGCAGCCGTCAACAGGCCGGGGATGACGCCGGCTGCAAACAGCTTGCCGATGTTGGTTTCCGTGATGATGCCGTAGATCACCATGATGGTGGACGGCGGAATCATGATGCCCAGCGTGCCGCCAGCGGCCATCACGCCGGTGGAGAGGGAGTCGCTGTAGCCGAGTTTTTTCATCGACGGGTAGGCCACCTTGCTCATGGTGGCTGCCGTTGCAATGGAGGACCCGCAAATTGCGCCGAAGCCGGCGCACGCGGCCACGGTGGCGTGCGCCAGGCCGCCACGAAAATGTCCGATGAAGGCGTAAGCCGCTTCAAACAGTTCATGCGCCAGCCCGGCGCGGGCCACAAAGTTGCCCATCAGGATGAACAGGGGAATGACTGACAGGGTGTAAGCAAACCCGGTTTCGTAAACGACTTGCGCTACGCTGGCCAGGGCCGGGTCCCAGCCACGGGTGAGGCCAATGCCGACAATACCGATCAGGCCCATGGCAAACGCCAGCGGAACGCGCAGCAGCGCCATGCCAAAAATGGCGATAAAACCGATCAACGCGGCGATCATGGGGAGACTTTCAAAGCGCCACGCCTTCGCCCTGCGCCAGTTCAGGGGCGGGGTCGAAGATCAGGCCGATATGCACCAGGCCAGTGACGGCACACAGCAGCGCCATGCCGTAAATAAACGGTGCCTTCAGGAATTTAAGCTGCGCGGTGGTTTCGCCAGACGCCAGGAACTGGTCGCCGCTGCCCATCATCACCCAGGCCAGCGCCAGCATGGCCACTGCACACAGGGCGTGCACCATCGCAATCTGAATTTTGAGAGCCCAGGCGGGCAGGTAGCTGTCCATGGTGTCAAAAACCACGTGCTCGCCGCGCTGTGACACCAGGGGCAGTCCGGCAAAAATGACGATCACCATCAACAGCTCGGTGATTTCAAGCGATCCGGGGATGGACTCCCCAACGAGCTTGCGCCCGATCACGTCGAAAAAAGTGAGCGCCATGATGGCGAAGAGCGCGCTGCCGCAAAGCAGCCCGCTCAGAAGTTCAAGCGTTTTCTTCAAGGGGATGCGCGCTTATTTTTCTTGTTTGGCGATTTCCGCGCGAAATTCGGCCAGCACTTTGGCGGCGCCCGGCAGGCCCTTGGCTTCGGCGTCTGTCACCCATTTGGCTTCCAGCGCTGATGTTTTGGCTTTCACGTCGGCCACAAGCTTGGCATCGGCCTTGACCATCTGCACGCTGTTGGCCTGCATCAGCGCCACGCCTCGGCGGTCGGCCTTGTCCCAACTGCGGCCATACATGCGCGCCATGACTTCGCCGGACACTGCGTCAACCGCTTTCTTTTCATCGGCGGCGAGCTTGTCGTACTTGCCCTGGTTCATCATGGCGACGAAGCTGGTGTTGTACAGCCCGCCGGGGAAGAAGGTGGCGTGTTTGATGATCTTGTCGATCTTGAACGATTCGGTCGATTCAGCCGGGAACAGCGTGCCGTCCATCACGCCGCCAGACAGCAGCTCGTAAGAGTCGGTGGCCGGCTTGAGCGTGACGTTCATCCCCAGTGTTTTCGAAATCTCGTTCACCATGCCGCCACCAATGCGGAACTTGAGGCCCTGAAAATCTTCAACTTTGGCAATTGGCTTCTTGGTGTTGAACACAATGCCCGGGCCGTGGGTAAAGAACGACAGCACTTTGACGCCCTGGTGCTCGCCCGCAAACTGCGGATTCTTCATGGCGATCTTGTTGAACGCGACAGAAATCGGCTCCGAGGTGTTGCCCAAAAACGGAAACTCGGCCATTTGCGGCATGACGAACCGGCCGGGCGTGTAGCCGTGCACGGTGAAAGACACATCCGCCAGGCCGTTTTTCACCGCATCGTAGGTGCCGGGTGGGGCGGAAACGCCACGCGGCAAGATGTTGCATTTGATTTTGCTGCTGGTGTTTTTCTCCAGCAGATCGCACCATTCTTTTTGCGCCATGCTCAGGGGGTGCGTTGGCGGCACCCAGCTTGACACGGTGAGCACGGTTTGGGCCTGTGCACCACCAAAGGCCAGCAGCGCCAGCGCAGGCAGGGCGCGCAGAGACATTGTTTTCATCCCCATTTTCATCGTAAAGCTCCAATAATTTCTCAGATGGTTTGATCGTAAGGGCTAAACGCGCAGGGTCATGCCCATGTTTACCCGAATTAACCGACCGATTGGTTGGTTAATTGTCAAGTTGCCGCAAAATCACTGCGCAACCCAGCCGCCATCCATGTTCCACGCCACGCCGCGCACGTTGTTGCCAGCGGCCGAACAGAAGAAAACCGCCAGCTCGCCCAACTCGTCGGGCGTGGTGAATTGCAGCGACGGCTCCTTTTCACCGAGCAGTTGCTTGCTCGCAGCATCCACGCTGATGCCCTGCGCGGCGGCTTTGGCGTCGATCTGTTTTTGCACCAGGGGCGTGAGCACCCAGCCCGGGCAAATGGCGTTGCAGGTGACGCCCGTCGTCGCGTTCTCCAGCGCCGTCACTTTGGTCAAGCCGACGATGCCGTGTTTCGCGGCCACATAGGCTGACTTCTCTGGCGAGCCAACCAGCCCGTGCGCCGACGCGATGTTGATGATGCGACCCCAGTTGGCCGCCTTCATGGCGGGCAGGGCGAGGCGCGTGGCATGAAAGGCGCTCGAGAGGTTGATGGCAATCACGGCGTCCCACTTCTCAATGGGGAAGTCTTCGATTTTCGCCACATGCTGGATGCCGGCGTTGTTGACCAGCACGTCGACCCGGCCAAAGGTGGTTGCGGCAAACGCCATCATGTCGGCGATCTCGCCAGGCTTGCTCATGTCGGCGCCATGGTAGGCCACCTTCACGCCCAGCGCTGCGATTTCGGCTTTGGGGCCTTCGACATCACCAAAACCGTTCATCACGATGTTGGCCCCTTGGCGCGCGAGCGCCTTTGCAATGCCTAAACCAATTCCGCTGGTGGAACCGGTGACGAGTGCTGTTTTGCCACTGAGGATGCCATTTGACATGAAGATTCCCTTTTGAAGTCTGCTTTACGATAGGGGCAATTATCGCTTTCTGACGGGCCCCCCATGACTGAACCCACCCTTGAATTTATCAACTGCCCGGATGCCTCTGGCGGCCACCGCATGGCCTATTGGCAATGGGGTAACCCACAGGCGGGCCATGTCATCGTCTGCGTGCACGGGCTGTCGCGCCAGGGGCGGGATTTTGACGTGCTGGCGCAGGTGCTGGTTGCGAGTGGCGGTGGCGCCGTGCGGGTGGTCTGCCCGGACGTGGCGGGGCGTGGCCAGAGCGACTGGCTCAAAGACCCAATGGGCTACCAGATTCCGAATTACGCGGCGGACATGTTGGCGCTCCTGGCGCACCTCAAACCCACCAAACTGGACTGGGTTGGCACCAGCATGGGCGGCCTGATCGGCATGGTGATTGGCGCCCAGCCTGATACCGCGCTGCCCGCACCGCTGCGGCGGCTGGTGCTGAACGACGTTGGCCCCACGATCCAGTGGCAGGCACTGCAACGCATCGGCCAGTATTTGGGCAACGCGCCCCGGTTTGCGTCGCTCGCGCAGGCGGCGCAGGCGATGTGGGTGGTTTCAACCGGTTTTGGTCCGCACACACCTGAGGAGTGGCTGGCGCTGTCCGCGCCGATGGTCAAACCCATGACCGATGCGCAGGCTGGTGTGGCTTTGCATTACGACCCGGCCATTGCGCTGCCGTTTCGCGCCATTACTGAGGAAGCTGCAGCCGCGGGGGAAAAAGTGATGTGGCAGTTGTATGACGCCATGCGGGCGAAAACGCTGCTGTTGCGCGGTGCAGATTCTGATTTGCTGACACCAGCCACAGCGCAGGCCATGACGGAGCGCGGCCCGAAGGCCCGCCTGGTCGAATTTGCCGGTGTTGGGCACGCGCCCACTTTGGTAGCGGCTGATCAGGTTGCTTGGGTGGTTGATTTTCTGTTCGGAGAATGACCGTGTTTTTCGCGCTGGAGGGTCAAAAAATTAACCTGCGAGTTAATTTTAGGCTTCCGCAGAGCTGAAAATCAACAAAAAACCAATAAAATAAGGCTCTAGCCCTCGTATTATATAGAAAGTTTGCTATATATTATGAAGCATTTTGACGCTGACAAACTCACTGCCACCCAACCCCCTGAAATCCAATCACCATGCAGCCAGAAGTCGTCGCCGTCCAAATCGCCCGCGCTCGCGCGTTTGCCGAGCCGCTGATCGCCGCTGAAACGCTGGACACGGGCGAAAACACGCTGGCTCATGC
>JANMCB010000115.1:0-2505 GCA_031360805.1 Rhodoferax sp. | reverse complement strand
GTGACGGTTTGGCCGAGCAGGTTGACGCCGATCACGGCAAACATCATCCAGCCTTCTGTGGCGGCGCCCCACATGGCGTAGGCCAGGGCGCTTGAGACCAGGCCCCATACCGCCAGGCGCTGCGGTGCGAATTTTTTCAGCAGCGGCCCCAGCATGAAGCCCTGCACGATCACTGACATCACGCCAACCGCCGCCAGCGACCAGCCGTTCTGCAGCGGCCCCCAGCCAAACTTGAAGGTGGTGTACAGGACCCAGGTGGTGTACAGAATGAACTGCGCCAGGCCACTGAAGGCCACCACGCCAACCAGTGCGCCAACGCCTTTCAGGTTGGCCAGCGCCTTGAGTGAGGTGACCGGGTTCGCCGCGCGCCAGCTGAAGCGCTTGCGCCCTGCCATTGGCAGCGACTCGGGCAGCACCAGGTAGCCGTACAGCAGGTTCAGCAGCGCCATGCCGCCCGCAACATAAAACGGCAGTTGCAAGTCGATGGCGCCCAGCAGCCCGCCCATGACCGGGCCAATGATGAAGCCCACGCCGGTCATTGCGCCCAGCAGGCCGAAGCGCTTGGCGCGCAGTTCGGGCTCGGTGATGTCGGCCACATACGCGTTGGCCACCGCCAGATTGGCCTGCATGGCGCCGCTGATCATGCGCACCACCACCAGCACCCACAAGGCACCCGCCAGCGCCGTGCCAAAAAAGCTGATGCACAGGCCCATGAAACCAATCAACAGCATCGGTCTGCGCCCATGCTGGTCTGACAGGCCGCCCAATATGGGCGACGCAAAAAAGTTGGCAATGCCAAACGTGAAGGCCACCACGCCGTACCAATAGGCCTGGTCCGCCTGCGACCCGGTAAACGAACCCACCAGCGGCGGCAGCACGGGAATGATCAGGCCGATCGCCAGCATGTCGATCAGCACGGTGATCATGATGAACGGCATGGCGGCCTGGCGCTTCGGCCCGCCACCACCTGCGTTGTCGGAGGTTGTGCTCGCAGACGCCTGCGGGCCTGATTCAGGCTGCGACAAAACCGCTCAAACGTTTGCGGATGATGTCGTTCGCCTCTTTCATGATGCGGTCGATCAGCTCCTTGCAGGTGGGCACGTCGTTGATCAAACCTGCCACCATGCCGCAGGACCAGACGCCCGCGTCCATCTTGCCTTCGATCATGATCTTGGGGTAGACACCGGCCACCTGTTCAATGATGTCTTCAAACTTGATGCTGCCCCCCAGGGTTTTCTCCTTATCCAGGAGGCGCTCGGTGGCGGCGTTGTTCAGCACGCGCTCTGTGTTGCGCAAGGGGCGCATCACTAGCCGGGTGTCCAGCTCGCTGGCCGCAACAATCGCGGCCTTGACGTTGTCGTGCACCGGCGCTTCCTTGGTGGCGATAAAACGCGTGCCCATGTTCATGCCTTCGGCGCCCAGCGACAGCGCTGCGACCAGCGAGCGCCCATCTGCCATGCCGCCGGAGGCAACGAACGGAATTTTCAGCGCTTCGGCGGCGCGCGGCAGCAGGATGAAGTTGGGAATGTCGTCTTCGCCCGGATGGCCGCCGCACTCAAAACCGTCAACGCTCACGGCGTCGCAGCCGATGGCTTCGGCTTTGAGCGAGTGGCGCACCGAGGTGCATTTGTGGATCACCTTGATGCCCGCTTCGTGCAGGGCGGGCAACCACTTTTGCGGGTTGTTGCCTGCCGTTTCGACCACCTTGATGCCACCGTCGATGATGGCCTTGATGTAGCCCGGATAGTCGGGTGCCGTCAGCACCGGCAGGAAGGTGAGGTTCACGCCGAACGGCTTGTCGGTCATTTCGCGGCAGCGGCGAATCTCGTTGGCCAGCAGCTCGGGTGTGCGCTGCGTGAGGCCGGTGATGATGCCCAGCCCGCCCGCGTTCGATACCGCAGCGGCCAGTTCGGCAAAGCCGACAAAATGCATGCCGCCCTGGATGATGGGGTGCTCGATGCCGAACATTTCGGTGATTCTGGTTTTCATGGAGATGGGTTCCTGGATGGATTTGAAAATCAAGCGTACCAGCTTTTATGCGGCTTTGTCTGACGCCCGGGTGACGCGGACCGCGTTGATAATACGACCCTAACTTCCAGAACCATTGCCGATGGCCAGCAGCCTTTTAGCCCTGATTGACGACATTGCCAGCATCCTTGATGACGTGGCGTTGTTGACCAAGGTGGCCGCCAAAAAGACGGCGGGTGTGCTGGGCGATGACCTGGCTCTGAACGCGCAGCAGGTGTCTGGCGTCAAGGCCGAGCGCGAGCTGCCCGTGGTGTGGGCGGTGTGCAAAGGCTCGTTTCTCAACAAGGCGATTCTGGTGCCAGCCGCCATTGCCATCAGTGCCTTCATTCCCTGGGCGGTCACGCCGTTGTTGATGGTGGGCGGCGCATTTTTGTGCTTTGAAGGCTTTGAGAAGCTCGCCCACAAGTACCTGCACCGCCCCTCTGAAGACGACGCCCGTCACGAGGAGTTGGTCAAGGCGCTGGCCAACCCGGCGGT
>JANMCB010000426.1:0-7820 GCA_031360805.1 Rhodoferax sp. | reverse complement strand
TTTCCAAGGAGACTAAACCATGCACATTCTCAATGGCTTTCGTATCGCAGCGCTGACCAGCAGTATTGGACTGGTCGCTTGCGGCGGAGGAACCTCAACGCCTGTAGCTGAAGAGACCCGCGCTCAGGACAGCCGAACCTTTACCGCTGACGCGACTGCGACAACTTTTGCTGCCATGGCCGCAGCGCCAGGCGATGTCACCGCGATGAGCACCACAAGCCGTTGGGCAGGTGTACTGAATGGTGCCGGGTACCGCGTGGAAGTACCGGCCAACTGGAACGGCAAGCTGGTCATGTACGCACATGGCTACGCGGGCACCGGCGCAGCGTTGAACGTGCAAAACGTGGCTATTCGCCGCCACCTGATTCAGAATGGCTACGCTTGGGCTGCCTCCAGTTACAGCAAGAATTATTATGATGTCCGCGTCGGAGTTGAAGACACCAACGCGCTCGCCCTTGAATTCACAAAGATTGCTGCAAGAAATTTGCGCACCTTGGTTGCACCCACCAGAATTTACATAACTGGCTTTTCCATGGGCGGGCACATCACCGCCGCAGCCATTGAAGACGAGGCCAAGGCCAACGCCATTAACAAGGTTAGTTACAACGGTGCTGTACCCATGTGTGGCGTGATGGGAGACACGGCACTGTTTGACCAGTTTGCGGCCATTCAAGTGACTGCTCAGGCATTGTCTGGGGTCCCGACCTATCCAACCGACAAGTTCTCTGAAATTAGCGGCATGGTGACTGGCAGTCTGTTTAGCAGCTTCCCTTCCGCTGCTGCACCAAATGCCCAGATCACGACGACCGCGACTGGCGCTAAATTTGCGTCAGTTCTGAAGAACATCACCGGCGGCGAACGCCCCATGTTTACTCAGGGGCTGGCGTTCGGTGGAAGTTTCCCCAACATTTGGGGTTCGCTTGGCGGTGACGGAACGATTTCAGGCATTTTGAACAAAAACATCCTCGACACCAATGGCTTTACCTACCTGATTGACGGCGATGTTGCTGGTTCAGCCGCGCTCAACGCGTCAGCGCAAAAATTGACAGCAGCCGTCGACGCAAATCGGCTGCGGACAGACGGATTGCGCTGGATTCCAAAGGCAAATGGCGAGTTCAAGATCCCGGTTGTCTCGATCCATACCTTGGGCGACCTCTTCGTCCCCTTCAGCATGCAGCAGGTGTATCAAAAGCGGGTAGCAGCGAAAGGCAACAGCAGTTGGCTCGTGCAACGCGCCATTCGGGGCGCAAGTCACTGCGACTTCACCATCGCCGAACAGGTTGACGCTTTCGAAGCGATGGTCAAGTGGGAGCGTGACGGCGTAAAGCCATCTGGTGACGACGTGGTCACAGCGGCAACCGTAGCAGCGGCAACTTATGGCTGCACTTTCACGAAAAACACACTTGGACAGGATGACGGTGCAGGTACCACAGCATTACGCTCCGGAATTGCAGCAACTTCAGTGCCGTGTCCTTGAATACCGTCTTTGAAGATTAGACTTAAATGGGGCCCTCGTGGCCCCATTTCACTGGTCCCCCCGACGGGAATCGAACCCATATCTAGCACTTAGGAGGCGCTCGTTCTATCCATTGAACTACAGGGAGGACCGGGAATTGTAGAGCCACCCCATTTGGGCCTCTTTTCGTGTCCAGAAATTAGTCGTAGGCCAGCGTAAATATCAAGTCAATTGCGCTCAACTCACCCGCTTGGGCGCGCAGGGTGAAGCGCTTGGAAAGTTCGTAAAAGATGAAAACAGTGCCCAATGTGCCCGCCACACTTCGCTCGTAAGCGACATAAAAGTTGCTGGAAAACCTCTTGCCAAATGTCACTGCAGCAGCGCTGGTGCTTCCGTCGGTGTTGCTGGCCGCCCCGCGATAGGAGAGCTCATCCAGGCCCAAGGCACTCGCCAGACCACCAGAAAGACCTTTGCCATTGCCCCCCAACAGCGCAAGTGCCGCCTGCTGCAAAACGGCCGATTCAGCGCCACCGCTGGCGGCTGACCGTCCAAGCACCAACCAGGCCAGCTTCTGCGCCTCCGGCATTTCTGGCTCTGCATAAAGCCGCACCCGCGGTGATAGAGCTGTGCCGCTGATCTGAACGCCCACGCGCACTGTCAAATTGGGCCGAATGGCAAGAATGTCGAGTGACGGGTTGTCGACAGGGCCATTGAATCGCAGTACGCCTTCTTCAATGTCAAGCAGCTGACCGTAGGCTTTGTAAGTCCCGCGCACAGTGTTCAGGCTGCCGGCAAGGCGCGGCAAACCACTACTTTGTGCCGAGCTCACCAGGTTGAGCGTGCCAGCCAGCCGCGTTTTCAAACCACGACCTTGCACCTGGAAGTCCGACCCCATATCCAGGGCAATGGCGATGTCCGGGATTGTGCGTTTACCTGTTGGCGATACGCTGAAAGGCAGTGCTGGCGTGCCGTTGAAACCAGCAGGAGGTGGTGCAGTGCTGCCTGCTGAACGTTTGATCACGACATCGCCGCCCAGACTAGGCGTGTTTTCGTCGGGCAAAATGAAAAGTCCCTGATCTGCCTTTAGCGCACCCCGAATGTTTAGATTCGAATCAAGCAACCTCACTTGAAGATTGCCAGTAACCGCAAGTCGACGGTCGGCTCGCGCAGAGACTCGTAACGACTGCGCCTGTGCAGAAATTTCGATTTTGATTTTGGATAATGCTGAGCTGGCGGCAGAACCATCCGCGAGCCATTGGGCATACCCGGTCGCAGTGAGCGAGCCGCCGGGGCGCTCGCCAGACATCCCTGTATCGACGCCCTTCAGGCTGAACTCATTGATGTTGAGGCGCTGCCCGTTCAAAGTGCTTCGAAGCCTGCCATTGCTGAATTCAATGCCGTCAGCGACTGAGCGTATCGCGAGGTTGTCTGCATTCAATGTGCCGCTCCAAAGTGGGTCACTGCGAGTACCGGTCAGATCGATGTTTGCATCCATCGTCCCGCGAATTCTCCAGCCCGGTGGTGCCAGCAATGACCACACACCAACCTCAGGCAGTTTTGCTTTCACGGTACCGGTCAAAGGTGCATTGGCTGGCCAGCGCCATTCATTGCGGCTGCGGATGAGGGTTGTATTGAATTCAGCCTCGGCAAACCCTGCGCGTTCGCTGTCCCATCGAAAACGCGCGCGCAAAGCTTCGCCGTTGGCGTTCAAAGTCAATTGGGCGTCCTTGACTCCAGCGCTTACCAGCGTACCCGTACCAATGTTGGCCAGCACGCTGACGTCACCACTGCGGCGCTTCAGCGAGACAATTGCACTAAGTTTGTCCGCTGCAAGGACCGCCCACTCACCGTCAAACACCAGATCACTTTTCAGGCCACTGCTTGCCAGTTGTGTGTTGCCGAGCGACTCCAGCCAGCCCAGTGGCACACCTAAAAATTGCCCCTTTGTCTCAAGTTCACTCCGGTTGGCAAAGGTCTTGAAGAGAACCGCCTGCCATACCAAAGCAGCACTTCCAGGAATCGGCCCAGTCACATTAGCTTCGCCTGGTGCAACTTGAAGCAGGCTGGACGTCGCTGAGTTTGTCCAGCCAATCGCGATTGGTCGGCGGGTCTCGATCTCCCATGCACTGGGTTGGTGTTGATCCTTCATTTGCAATTTGGCTCTGGAGATTGATGCCTGCCAATCACCGTGGGACTTGCGTGAGCCCCTCGACTGCATTTGCACATTAAAACTTCGTGAAGTTCCCGTGAGCTCACCGGACGCACCAAGAGCAAAGTCGCTGAGCTTCCCGGACAAGTCAACCTGGAGGTTCCGAAGACTGGTCGATTGGCCTGTTTGCCCGCCCGACGCAAAAATATCCAGTCTCGGAATTTTCAGATCTGCCGTCACGGCTTGGCTATTGGCTTGCCAACCGCCTGACCAACTGCCCTTCAATTCTCCATTGCCTTGTACGGAAAATCCCCGAAATGGTGAAAGCGACGAAGCCGCTTCAGGCAAAGCATCCAGCCAGCGCAACGCACGTGATGCGTCGGAAACTTGAACAGCGAATTCGCCAGCGCCTGAATTTGCACTGATGTCCCCGCGAACCGAAGCGTGCCCTCCTGGCATTGTCAAAGCCAGGCTGCCCCGAGACGCTCTGCTGTTCACCTGAACATCGATATCGCCCTCAAGGAGCGCATCGGTGGTTTGCAGTTTCAATGTCTTCAACGACAACAAGTTGTCCTGGTAGCCACCACTGGTTGAAAGCAATTTGAGCTGAAGGCCCCTTAGACGTGAAGCGTCTGGTTGTCTGGCAGATGGTTTCAGTTGAGTTTCAAACGCTATTGCACTGCCAATGGTGTTTGCGGTGACAGTTCCGTCGACTCTTGCCGCAGCCATTTGGGTATGCAGCGATGCCGGGTTGATGTTTTGCAGGGTCGCTTGAAGCGTCCAACCACGGCGATCACTGATTGGCACATTGCTGTCGGTGGTTGATGTCATTTGGCCCGTTCCAGTCACTGTTCCTCCAGCCGTGCTGGCCGAAAGCGATTGGACCAGCCACTGACCTCCGTTGAAGCTGAATTCCGCCTGTGCAGTGTCAATGGGCAAACGCCCCCGGTCCCAGGCGTCGCTCAGTTGGTTGGTGAAATTGACTTTTGCTTGCCAGTTTGCAGGTGTGCTGGTCGGATTTGTGCCCGTAGAGGCTGGTTGAATTCGCGCTGCGCCGGTCAGACTGGTTTGTGGCGCTTGCGGCCAAAGAATCGCAAGATTGAGGCTTTCGAATTCTGCAGTACCGCGAACAAGTGGTTGGTCTGACCAAGGGCTGATCTGCGCCATGAGCTTGGCCTGCATAGTTTGGGAGGCGCCGGAAATGGTTTTGACTGGCCTCAGGCTGGCAGCAACATCAAGGAGTTCATTTCGACCTGCCAGATTCCCCCGTGCCGTAAGCAAAGCCGTCAATGGCAATGGTTCTGTCTTCCCAGGGATCGGTGCATTCACATCGCCCGTCAATTGGATGTCAAGCGTGAGTGGTACCCTGGCCAAAAGGCCGGCTTTCCCGCGGTACTGGCCCTGAGCAAATGTCGAACGATCAAGTTTGATTTCATGGAGCGTTCCATCAAACTGATACGCGCCCGCAAGGCCTGACGCGGAGATCTCGCTGGGCTTGCCCAACCCGACCCAGCTAAATTGATTGATTGAGAACTTCAGATCCACCTGAAAGGGCAAAATGAGATTGTCCAACGGCGCAGCCCCGGTGGGTGGGCTCTTGTCGTCAATCGACAGTCGTCCTATACGCAGCCTGTCCAGCTGCAATCGTCGATTAAAAAGGGCGACAGGTTCCCAGGCGAGTTCAACCTGGCTTGCTTCAACCACCAGTCCATTTTTTTCCCAGCGCAAGATGCCAATGTGACCTCCGTAGCGCACGCTCCCGCGCACGTCTTTCGCGACCAGGGACTGTCCGGTCGGCAGGAAACGGGAGGACTGTTGGACTGCCGTCGCAAGTGAGGTATCGGATTCGATCCAGAACCAAAGTACGATAAGCAAAGTGCAGGCCAAAAGCGCAATGGCACCTGACAGAACACTCGCAATGACCAGTAACTTGCGTTGATTCATCAGAAGGTGAACCCGACGCTCAAGTGCAGGCGAAATTCCTTGACGGCAAGGCCGTAAGCCACATCGATCTGCAGGGGGCCAACAGGACTGCGCCAGCGCACACCTGCGCCGACGCCGAATTTGGGCTCCAAATCAGAGGGTCGGTCAGCCACCGCGCCGGCGTCCAGAAAAAGCGTGCTCTCCCAATCGGTAACTCTGTCATTGACCACGATGGGCCGTTGCCATTCCACGCTGCCGACGGCCAGGTAGCGCCCTGCCGCCACCACGCCATTCGCCAATTCTGTGCCAATGGTTCTCAGGGCATAACCACGGACCGATGAATCACCGCCAGTGACGAAAAGCTGGGTGCTCGGAATTTCAACACCATCTCGGGCCAATACTGCACCGCCCTCGGCTCGCACTGCGATTCGGCCGGATCGCAGGCCCCCGCCAAATTGCAGTGCTTCATTCGCCAGTGGCCAAATACCCAGCCACCTGGCTTGGGCACGCAAGTAGGGCTGTCTGGTACTCCCCAGTGCGACACCGCCGCCCACCTCAGCGCCGAGCCCATAGCCACTGGAGGGAAATGGCAAACTGTCAAAACTGCGCTTTGTCCAGGCATAGTTAACCGAGACTGAGTCAGCTGTGGATGACAGGCCCGCCGCATTGGCCTCTGCGCGGTCAAATTGAAGGTAGTAATTGCGGTCAATCTGGTCACCTGGCTGGTTGCGACCGATCCGATAGCGTTGACTGCTTACGTCAAAGCTGCCAGACAGCTGATTTTTGAACAGTGCCGATGTCACCCAGCGCGTACCCGAATCATCTGGCGGCGACGTCAATTCGCTTCCCATAGAGCGGGTTTCGCGGTCCAGTGAAAGTTTGGTGACCGCTCGCCAGCCAAGTCCGGGCACCCTGTTGTGGGTGTGGTCCATCGAAAGGCGAAGACCACTGTCGGTGCTGGCACCGACGCCAAGCACAATCTTTTGCAGCTTGGCGTCGCGCAATTGCACCAGCACAGGCGCGGCATCAGGGTTGCCTGCCGTGTCCAGTGACAGAAAGACCGAGTCAAAGAAACCGCTGTCGGACAGCCTCTGCTGTGCTTCAAGCAACTTGCCCTGGTCATAGTCTGCGCCGGGAGAAAGTCGGGCAAGGCGGCTAACCAGCTGCAAGTCGTAATGCTCGGTTCCCGTCACTTGCAATGGCCCCAGGCGGAATGGCGCCCCGGAGTCCAGCGTCAATGTCAAATGGGCAATTTTTAGGTCCGGGTCAATTTCAGCACGGCTTGAGGTGATTTGCCCCAGCGCGTAAAGTCTCTGAGTCAACAGTTGCAAGGCCCGCACTTTGGCTGCGTCCCAATTGACCTGGGTAAACGTCATGCCAGGGCGCAGTGGCCAGGATGCGCGGATGGTCTGGCGTTGCGCCTGCGGGGCACCATCTGTGGAGACCGGTCCGGTGAAATCGATGGTGACTTCGCTGATCTTGACCGGCTCCCCCGCCACCACATTGATCAAAACACGTCGCCTGGCAAGCGGATTCTGGGGCGTATCGACCGCTGTTATTTGAACCTCGGGCGAAAAGTACCCAAGCGTGCCCAGCAGGTCCTGAACATTGCTTTGTGCAGCCTTCAAAAGGCGATCCAGCTCAGTGGCATCCAGATCGGTCAATTCCCGATATCTGGAAAGCTCAATGTGGCGCTGAAGATAGTCCTGAATCGCTTGAGGTGCGCGAATCTCGATGTCGAAAGCGAGCACCAAAGCGCCGATTTGAACCGGTGTCTGAACCTGACTTTGCGCGGGAACCGGCCATGCAATTCCTGCTGAAAACAAAAAAATGTAGCAACTCAGCCACAGTGCCTGAAACTGCGCGTGGAAAGGCCCGAACCCAGACCTGTTTTTGCTTCCCCCGTACATCCACCTATTTTGACAGCAAGCGCATCGCCTCCTCGAGACCCTTGATCGTGAGGGGGTACATGCGCTGGTTCATGATTTGCTGCACCACGCTGATGCTCTGGCGGTACTGCCACACGCCCTGAGGCTCGGGGTTGATCCAGGCAAACTTCGGGAAGGCACTGGTCAGGCGCTGCAGCCATTCCACGCCGGGTTCTTCATTGTTGTATTCGACACTGCCACCGGGCTGCAAAATCTCATACGGACTCATCGTCGCGTCACCGATAAAGATCAGCTTGTAATCCTTGTTGTACTTGCGGATGATGTCCCAGGTGGCGAATTTTTCGCTGAAACGGCGGCGGTTGTTCTTCCACATGAAGTCGTAAACGCAGTTGTGGAAGTAATA
>JANMCB010000063.1:0-2057 GCA_031360805.1 Rhodoferax sp. | reverse complement strand
GATGTGAGACCCGCCCATGCCCAACGCCTTGCCACCCCAGACTACGCCAAGCCACGGCCAGCGTACGCTGACCCTGTCCGGCCTGCGTTTCGATGCAAATCTGGGCATCCTTGAATCTGAAAAAACGGCACCGCAGCCGATACAGGTGGATGCCGAACTGCACCTTGGCAGCCCGCCGCTGCTGCCGGACGATGACGAGATTCACCACGTCCTGGACTACCGCAAAGTGCGCCGCATCATCATCGACGAATGCACCGCCGTGCACGTGAACCTGCTGGAAAGCCTGATTGGCAAACTGGCCCACCGCCTGCTGCAACTGCCGGGTGTACTGGGCGTTCGGGTCAAAATTGCCAAGCTCGAGATTTTTGACGACTGTGAAGTGGCGATTCGCATTGAAACCGGCACCTGGTGACCGCCTTCAAAGATTCAGCGACCAGATAAGTATTTGAGGACAAAACATGACAGCAGTCTGGACAGATCAAGACGCCATTGCGGCTGAATTGAGGCCGACGGTCGCACCCGCAGCGGCGCCACAGAGCCCCGATTTCAAAGTCGAACGGGACCCGGCGCAACGTGCCGCCTACGAGACCATCAAGCTGGAGAAACGGCTGTGCCGTCAGGTGGGGCAGGCGATCGTCGATTTCAACATGATCGAAGAAGGCGACAAGGTCATGGTCTGCGTGAGTGGCGGCAAAGACAGCTATGCGATGCTGGACATTCTGATCAAGATGAAACAGCGCGCGCCCGTTCACTTTGACCTGATCGCGGTGAACCTGGACCAAAAGCAGCCGGGCTTTCCTGACCACATCCTGCCCGCCTATCTGAAAACGGTCGGCGTGCCGTTTCACATCGAGAACCAGGACACGTATTCCATCGTCAAGCGCGTGATTCCCGAGGGCAAAACCATGTGCAGCCTGTGCAGCCGCCTGCGCCGGGGCATTTTGTACCGTGTGGCCGATGAGCTGGGCGCCACCAAAATTGCGCTGGGCCATCACCGCGATGACATGCTGCAGACCTTCTTTTTGAACATGTTTTTTGGCGGCAAACTCAAGGGCATGCCACCCAAGCTGGTGAGCGACGATGGTCGCCACATCGTGATTCGCCCGATGGCCAATGTCGCCGAAAAGGACCTGGTCCGCTGGGCCGCCCACCGGGCGTTTCCGATCATTCCCTGCACGCTGTGTGGCAGCCAGGAAAACCTGCAACGCAAGCAGGTTGGCAACATGCTGCGCGACTGGCAAAAGCTTTACCCCGGGCGCGTTGAAAGCATGTTCAGCGCACTGCAGAACGTGGTGCCGTCGCACTTGATGGATGGCAAGCGCCACGACTTCAAAGGCATCAAGGTCACGGGGGTGGCCAACCCGGACGGCGACCTGGCTTTTGACCCCGAAGTGTTCGAGCCTGCCCCCCTGCCTGGCTTGCAGGCGCTGACAGCTTAGGTGGACGGTTTTGGACGCCACCCGAATCATTGCCATCCGCCACGGCGAAACCGCCTGGAATGTTGACACCCGCATTCAGGGCCAGTTGGACGTCGGCCTGAACGAAACCGGCCGCTGGCAGGCGCAGCGCGTCGCTAACGCCTTGCTGCAGGAGCCGATTTCCGCCATTTACAGCAGCGACCTGCTGCGCGCCTGGGACACCGCCATTTCCATATCGGATGCCACCCGTCGGCCCTTGCAAACTGACGAAAGCCTGCGCGAGCGTGGTTTTGGCCGGTTTGAAGGCAAAACCTTTCAGGAGATTGAGGTGAAATGGCCCGACGAGGCGCTGCGCTGGCGCAAGCGCGAACCTGATTTCGCACCCGAGGGAGGCGAGTCGCTGGTGGCGTTTCGCGAGCGCATCACAGGGGCGGTGAACCGACTTGCCGCGCCCCACATCGGAGAGCAGATCGTGCTGGTTGCGCACGGTGGCGTGATGGACGTTCTGTACCGCGTCGCCACACGCCAGGCGATCCAGAGCCCGCGCACCTGGGAGCTGGGCAATGCCGCCATCAACCGCCTGTTGTGGACGCCCGAGGGTTTGAGCCTGGTCGGCTGGGCCGACACCCTGCATCTGGA
>JANMCB010000423.1:0-2157 GCA_031360805.1 Rhodoferax sp. | reverse complement strand
AACCCTGGCACTGGCCGACAACCTGGATGCGGTTGCCAACCTGTTCCTGGGCCGTGAGCTGCTGACCCGCTGGCGCACGCTGGATGACCACCGCATGGATGCCGATGCACGCAAAGTGTTTGCGCGCCTCAATAAAAACTTTACCAATGTCCGCACGCCGGTGCGCAGGCTTTCCGGCGGCCAGCGCCAGGTGGTGGCGATCTCGCGCGCCATCTATTTCAATGCCCGCATCCTGATCATGGACGAACCCACGGCGGCGCTCGGACCCGAGGAAACCGCAATGGTCGGTCGCCTGGTGAAGCAGCTCAAGGCCGACGGCGTGGGCATTTTCCTGATCAGCCACGACATGCCGGACGTGTTTGCGCTTTCGGACCGTCTGGCCGTCATGAAAAACGGCAAGCTGGTGGGCACCTACAACACGCGGGAAGTCACCGAAGACGAAGTGCTGGGCATGATCATTGGCGGCAAACAACCAGCAGGCAAACAGCAGGCCGGTCGGCTCGCGGCGTGACTTTGAGGCCCCGATGAAGACGACGGGTGACCAGCAACTGGTCAAGCGCATCAATCAGAGTGTGCTGCTGCGCCTGTTGCGCGCACAGCCGGGGTTGTCCCGCGCGCAGGCAGCCAGCCAGAGCGGGTTGACGAAGTCCACCGTCAGTTCCGCCGTGCGCGAACTGATTGATGAAGGCTGGGTTAGCGAAACCAGCGCGGCGGCCGCAGCGGTCGGCAGTGGCTTGGGGCGCCCCTCCACGCCACTGGAGATCAATCCTCACGCCAGGGGGTTGATCGGCATTGAGATCGCGGTGGACTGCATCCGTGCCGTATGTGTTTCGCTCTTGGGGCAGGTGCTGTGGTCGACCCAGGCCCCACTGACCAACGCCCAGCCCGACAGCGTGTGCTTTCAAGCTGCCGGATTGGCCGCCAGGGCGCAGGCCGAGCTGGCGCGCCGGGGCGTGTTGCTCTCTGGTTTGGGCATTGGCTTGCCTGGCGCGTTTGACGACGTCACCGGCACAGTGCGATTTGCACCCAACCTGGGCTGGCGCAATGTAGAGTTCATGGCCCGCATGGTCGATGCACTTCATGCTGCCGGGCTGCCGGAGGTGCCGCTGCACGTGCAGAACGAGGCAGACACGGCGGCGCTCAGCGAATACGAGTTTCACGGCAGCGAAGGCGACAACGCCTTGATCTTCGTGAACTGCGATGTGGGTGTGGGTGCCGGCATTGTGTTGAACGACCGTCTGTTCACCGGCGCTCAGGGCATGGCCGGAGAAATTGGCCACAGCATCCTGCAGTCCGACGGGCCTTTGTGTTCGTGCGGCCGCAATGGCTGCGCAGAAACTTACCTGGGGGCCCGGGCGCTGGCGCACGAACTGAAACAGTTTGGCCACGTTGGGCAGGCGGGTCGTGCGTTGGGCGTGCTGCTCCAAAACCTGTGGACCACGCTGAACCCGGGCGTGCTGGTGGTTGGCGGCAGTTCGTGTCTCAGGTACCCACAGCTTTTGCAGATGGCCCACGATACCCTGACAATGCACGCTGCCCGTGCCGGTATCGCCCCGCCGCAAGTGCGGCCGGCGCGCTATGGCTTGCTGGCTGCAGCAGTGGGTGCGGCAGCGTTGGTGTTGCATCAGTACCTCAGGCCCATGCACCCGCGCGTGGCCAGGCAGGCCTGGCGGCCTGCAACGCCAAACCACGAAACAGCGGCACCTTTGCTGCCTTGAACAATCGGGCGATGCAAAAATTGACCATAACCCACACGACGTTGGACCATGTTTCTCGGCATTGATATCGGTACTTCAGAGCTCAAAACCCTGCTGCTGGGCGAGACCCATCAGGTCATCGCCACCGCAGGGGCGCCGTTGGGCATCTCACGCCCGCGGCCCGGGCACAGCGAACAGAATCCGGCGGACTGGTGGCAGGCGACCCAGACCGCACTGGCAGCATTGAGGCAGGCGCATTCCCGCGACTACGCAGCGGTGCAGGCCATCGGCCTGTCCGGCCAGATGCATGGTGCGGTGTTGCTTGATTCAAACAACGCGGTTTTGCGCCCCGCCATGTTGTGGAACGACACACGCGCCAGCCGCGAGTGCGAAGAAATGATGGCTGAGTTACCCACACTGGCGCAGTGGGCCGGCAGCCTGGCGATGCCTGGCTTCACCG
>JANMCB010000422.1:0-3473 GCA_031360805.1 Rhodoferax sp. | reverse complement strand
ATCGAAGAAGCGCTGCGCAACACCAAACGCCACGCGCTGCATGGCAACGGCTTCGGCATCGTCTGCCGCCCGAAGATATTCACATACGGCCGCCTGTGCGAACCCGCCAGCTTCTCGAAGATTTCAGTATCGGCATGACTGGCATTTGAAGCACCTAAACTCAAGACTTCGAGCGCGTGATAAAAACGTGTAGAGACTCTGATCGCGTTTTCGAGAGATGTGGCAACTACCCGCTTCTACGCACCGTCGGCCACTGTGCGCGGTTCGGGTTGAAAGGGAAATAACATGCACAAAATGGTCGCAGCGTTGTTGGTCGCCTCAAACGCGCTTCTCGCGGAAGCCAAAGAGCCAGAAGCAGTTTTTCTAGGGTCGTCTCCAGATGTCTCTGTTTACGTCTATCCGGCAACTGTGAGAATTATTAGTCCGGGACTGGTTCAAGCATGGTCTCTATACGACATGAGTTCAAGGCAATTCGAAAACAATGTACATCTTCATTCCGTCAAATCACTGAACGCGGTAGATTGTCGACAACAGCGAATTGGCATACTGAATGATATTTACTACTCGGAGCGAGGAGGGAAAGGTAGGGTTGTTTGGAATGGGTCTGTGGAAATGTCCGCAATGAAATGGCAATACGTTGCCCCGAAGAGCTTGAGCGAGTTAAAGTTTGATTTTATTTGTGATCTAGAGAAGGCCAAAAGAGCCCGGCCTTGATGAGTTGATTTGTGTTTGGTTGGGCGTACAAAGGTCGTTGTCGTCGCGCCCTCTTTGTATCGGGATTTGCTCCGCCTGCACATAATTCTTATCGGCTGCACTTGCCTGTCATTTTCTGCTTCAGCAAGGCACAATTGGGGTCCGAAATGGATACATATTATCGGCAAGCCGGTTCGCGGCAGAGGTTGCGTGTCGGTCAGCTCTAAACCCTAGAACTCAGAAATGCCGCGCCATACTGAAAGTCTTGTGACGGTGTTGGGAACTGCGTACTTCCAGCCCATCACCGATCTTATCGAGCGACTACTCCGGCGGAAACCTCACAGGCCAAATCGCGTTAAGTCTCAGCATGACGAGAACGGCTATTCGGCGGCGACAGTCCTACTCTTGGTCGCGATGTTTGAGTCATACGTGTCGCGAGTGCGCTTTGTGCAGCCCTCGAGGATCAAAAATTCAACTCGCAGTGCATTGGACGTGGTCCTTTCGGTATTTCCTCGACTCAGACATCGTGTGGCGCTGGAAGAGGTCTACGTTCTTAGAGATCTCCTTATGCACAGTCATTTGTGGGAAATCGAGTACGAGTGGGGTGGCCCTGTGGCAATGGTGCTGAAGAAGGCCACCCTGCACCCTGGGTACGGGGACAAGAAGTTCCGGAGTCGCGTGAACATGACCACCTACCGAACAAAGGCTCTAGGATTGGCGGTTCTACCCCTGCGCATTGATCGACGCGATCTCCTCAAGGTGTTTGACACCCTGTGGAAAACCCTTCTCCGTTTTGAGGCACAAGACTCGAATCAGTGCGGCGTTTCATATTCGCATGTCCGATTTCGCGGTCAAAGCGTACTCTTTGGCTCTCTCAGAGATGAAATCGAGAGGGCGCTCTGATGTGGCAATCAATGGGGACGCGCGAAACGTGCGGCTGCTGAAAGGCCTTACGCTTGGGCGAGTCAGTAAATTTCAAGTTCTCCCTCTACCTCTCCAAGCATGAGTACCCGCAGCCATCAGCGGAATCCAGGCTGTTTACACCCGATTTCGAAGGTTTCATGAAGGCGGCAGTCCGGATTCCACTTTTGGCGGACCACGGGAGTCGCAATGCAACCGGTTAGGGCTTTGAACGGATGCAAGGCCCGTAACACGGTGACGCTTGTCTCGGGCTTGGTGTGAGGAGTTGTGCCCTCGGACCTACCGCCTGAACACCAGCAGCAGATTGTTGGCCGGCATCTCGACCCTTTCACTCAAACCCAGGCCCACAAGCAGGGCCTGATGCACCACGTCTTCAAGCCTGCGGATGCCCCAGACAGGGTTGCGCTGGCGCAAGGATTCATCAAACGCCAAATTGCCGGGCGAGGTGGGCACGTCACGCTGCAGATACGGGCCGTAGGTGACCAGTGCGCCATGGAGCGCGAGGTACTTGGCAGCGCCTGCCATCAGCCCCGCGCAGGTGGCCCATGGCGCGATGTGCAGCATGTTGGCGCAGTAGATCGCGTCGAACTGCTCCGCAAATTCGTCGCCAACAGACGGCCAGGCGGTTGACATCACATCCAGCAGTATCGGCGCGCGCGCATTGGTCGCGCCGGTCTGCGCGCACGACGCTGCGATGGATTCAAACCCGTCAGCCTCTGCATCACTGGGCTGCCACACCCAGCCCCGCATGTTGGCTGCGAAATGAGCCACATGCTGCCCGGTGCCGCTGGCGATTTCCAGCGCCTGGCCTTGCGCGGGAAAAAGCTCACGCAACGCGTCCAAAACCGGCTGGCGGTTGCGCTCGGCCGCTGGGCTGTGCTGGATGTGCTGGACCGTGTTTTGATTTGCCGCTTGGTTCATGCGTTATCCCCTGCGTGACGACACCAGAATCCCGCCCACTATCAGCGCGAACGCGAGAACGTGAAAGCCCTGCGGCAACTCACCCAGAAATGCGGCCGACAGCAGCGCTGCGAACAGCGGCGTCAGATTGGAAAAGAAACCCGCCATGGCCGGCCCCACGCGCTGCACGCCCATGCCCCAACAGCGATAGGCCACTATGGCCGGCCCCAGGGCGACATACAGCAGCGTGAACGCCAGCGGCCAGCCCCAGTTGATGTGCGCCTCGGTCAACGCCCATTCGCCGCCCGCAAACAGGCTGGACCAGCCCAGACCGAAAACGATTTGCGCCATGAGAAACCAGGCCCAGTTGCCGCGAATGGCGGGCGGATCAACCTGGCGGGTCAACAGCCAGCTGTACCAGGCCCAGGCCACGGTCGCGAAAAGCACGTAAACATCGCCCACGACCAGTTTGAACTGCATCAGCAAATTCCACTGGCCGCGGCACAGCACCAGCACCACGCCAGCGATTGACATCACCGCACCGGCAATTTGCCGGGCCGAGACGCTTTGGCCGAAAAACAGTTTTCCCATGCCCAGCATGAAAATCGGTGTGCTGGACGCCACCAGCGTCACATTGAGCGGCGTTGACGTATTCAGTGCGAGGTATTGAAAGGCGTTGTAGCAGCCCACGCCCAACAGGCCCAGCAATGCAAACCGGCGCCAATTCGGCCACATCGGGCTGGCCGGTTTGAGCACCCCGTATGCGAGTGGCAGCAGCACGAAAAATGCCACCACCCAGCGCAGCAGATTCAAGGTAATTGGCGACACCAGACCGGTCACCATGCGGCCCACAACGGCGTTGCCAGCCCACAGCAAGGGCGGAACAACCAGCAAGGCTGCGGTGGCGGGCGTGAGGCGTTGGTTCATGGGTTGACTGTAGCTTGACACGGCATTTCAGG
>JANMCB010000028.1:0-8490 GCA_031360805.1 Rhodoferax sp. | reverse complement strand
CGGGCGTGAGCTGCAGGTGACGCGGGCGCTTGCAGGTGGGGATGGTGCCTTCGACCTTCTGGTCTTTCAGGTTGACGATGGTCAGCGCATTGTCTTTTTCGCTGGAAACCAGGGCGACGGACTGCGCACCTGCCGCGAGCGACATTGCAGCAACCACGACAAACACCGGAGCACTTCTAAATCGATGCATGAACGTCATCCTTTCTTGGCAGCAGAGTTTGCAACAGGACTAGTGCGGGCGATAAACCCGGCTTCCAGCGTGGGCTGTCCAAGCGCAACAGTCACTTCAGCGGGGCTGCCCTCGGCCACAATTTGCCCCAGATGCAGCACCAGCAGCCGATGCGCATCCACGGTTTCTTCAACCCAATGCGTGGCCCACAACACACAGGTGCCACGTTCGCGCACATCCTTGTGTACGGCGTTCAAAATGTCTTTTCGTGACTTCGGATCGAGCCCCACCGTGGCCTCATCCATCAGCAGCAAACCGGGGCGGTGAAGGAGCGCTCGCACCAGCTCCACCTTGCGCTTGGTACCGCCTGAAAGCTCTCGCACCGTGCGGTCTAGCTCGCCCTCCAAGCCCAATGCGGCGCAGCCCTCAAGGATGCGCGCCTTCGTGACCGCTCGCGGCATGCCATGCAAATCGGCGTGGAATTTCAGGTTGTGGCGTACCGTCAAGTCCAGGTCAAGCGCCTGCTGCTGGAATACCACGCCTATGCGGGCCAGCGCACGTGCTGCATGGCGGCGCAGGTCGATCTGGTCGATGGTGATATCGCCTTGATCCGGTACAAACATGCCCGTGAGCAGTTGAAACAGGGTTGACTTGCCCGCGCCATTGGGGCCAAGCAAAGCGCAAAACTGCCCCGCCTTCAACTCGAAGCTGACATCTTTAAGTGCCCAACGTTCGCCATAACGTTTACCGCTGTTTTTGACGGACAACATGCTCAGGTGCGATGCCCGCAAAATTGTTGAAGGCTACCAATAGCGATCAATGGCTACTTTTGCACGGTTTCTAGGAAGCTGAGCAATTGCTGGATTTCAGGCTCTTTCAACATGTCTTTCCAGGGCGGCATGCCCTGATCGGCGCGACCATTTTTGATGGTGGCCGTGGCGGTCTCGACCCACTTCGCGTCGTAGCGCATCTTCAGGCGGCGCACATCGCGCTCACGAATGGGGCTGGCACCATCCGCGCCATGGCAGTGCGAGCATTGATCGTTAAAGCGCACACGGCCCAGCAGCGCGGCAGGGCTTAGTTCGGGCGTCTGCTCCTTCGCGGCCTGAACGGCAACACCAGCCTTGGCTGCTTGCCCCGCCGCTTGAGTCGTTTTTTGCGTTTTGACGCCTGCGCCAGCCGCTTTGGCTGCCGGTGTATCGGCCGGCTTTTGCTGGACGAGCGAGATCATCTGCTGAGGGACGTGCAAGGCGCGCGTTACGCCACGTTGGTTGGTTTTTGCAATTGCGCAATGTTGACGGGCTTGCCTTGTGGGAAACCATATTTCACAGCCAACGCGGCAATCTCAGGCTTCAAGGCAACCAGCGCTTCATCGATGCTTTTGAGCAACTCGGGCTTGTCCTGGCGCACCGCCACTGACACCTGTCCGTTCATGTCATTGCCGGTAAGTGACGTCACCCGCCAGCGATTGGCAAAACGGTGTTGGTTGTCATAACCCGCAACTGGCCCCCACAAAAAGCCTGCCTCGGCCTCGCCCTTGGCCAGCGCCGCAAAGACCTCGTCTGACGTGCGGAAAGTTGAGAATGTAAAGCCTTCTAGTTGCGATAAAACGATATGCGGGTTAGTTTGATATTGCACCGCTAGGCGTTTGCCTTTGAGGTCGTTCAAGCTGTTGAACTGGAAGCCCGGTGCGGCCACTACGGCATAGCTCAACTCAAGAAAACCAACCGACTTTTTCAAGCCACGGGCTTTGTAATCAGCATTGGTGGGCAGCGCGAAAATGGCATCACATTCGCCCGCCGTATTGCGCAGGGCACGGCGCTGGTAGAAGGTGAGCCACCAGGTGTAGTGAACGGGCGTGGCATCCAAACGCTTGGCGACCAGCTCGGCCAAGTCAACGTAAAGCCCGCGCTCTGGCCCCTCGGATTTGCTGAAGGGCAGGTTGTCGGGGTCTGCGCACACGCGCAGCGGCTCAGCAGCGAAAACGGATGCTGAAAACGCCAGCGCAATCAGTGCAAGAGGAAGGCCACGAGTCTTCATATGAATTTCAATCAACGTTTCAAGCGTCTAGCCTGCAAAAAAAAACCCGTGAAACTCTGTGACACGGGCTGGATAAGAGTCAACTGAAATCAACGCAGGCCAGCGGGCCAACGTTGACTTCGAGACACTTTTTAGTTCAAGGCGAACACGTACAGGGTGCCGCCCTCAGGGCTTGCGGCTACCATCTTCTCGCCCAAGGCACCGAAAAATGCAGGGATCGACTGCGTGCGGCCCGACACCACGGCAACATATTGCTTACCGTCAAGTGTATAGGTCATCGGCGCAGCGGTGATGCCCGAGCCGGTGTTGAACTTCCACAGCTCTTTGCCCGTTTTGGCATCGGTTGCGCGGAACATGCCTTTGATATCACCGTGGAACAGCAGGCCACCAGCTGTGCTCATCATGCCGCCGTTGAAGGGCAGTTCTTCCTTGTTGAACCAGACTTGCTGCTGCTTCACAGGGTCCCACGCCTTCACACCACCCATGTGACCACCAGGGCCGACTTTGCCCAGATCAAAGTTGACACCCAGGTAGAACGCGCCGCGCTTGTAGTCGGCTTGAATGCCTTCCAAGTCCATGCACAGGTTCATGGTGGGGATGTAGACCAGGCCGGTCTGCGCGCTGTAGCTCATGGGCATCCAGTTTTTGCCGCCAATCAGGTTGGGGCAAATGTCGGTGGCCTTGCGTTTCATGCCAGGGCGCTTGACGTTACCCGCCGTCTCAATTGGGCTGCCGGTTTTCATGTCAATGCCCGTGGCCCAGTTCACGCCTTCGATAAATTGCTTGGCGGAAATCAACTTGCCATTGGTGCGGTCAATCACGTAGAAAAAACCATTCCGATTGGCTTGCATGATGACCGGGACCATTTTGCCGTCGACCTTCTGGTCGGCAAACACCAGTTCGTTCACGCCGTCGTAGTCCCATGCGTCATGCGGCGTGAACTGGTAGTGCCAGGTGATCTTGCCGGTGTCCGCGTTCAAGGCGAGCACAGATGCCGAATACAAATTGGTGAACTTGCCGACATCCGACGAGTCATTGCCGCGCACTGAAGCCGACCATGGCGACGGGTTGCTGGTGCCGTAATAGACCAGGTTCAGTTTGGGGTCGTAAGAGCCAATGTGCCAGGCCACAGCGCCACCGTTCTTGCCGGAATCACCCTTCCAGGTGTCTGCGCCGGGCTCGCTGCCCATCGGCACGGTGTAGGTGCGCCAGACTTCTTTGCCCGTCGCTTGATCAAGCGCTACCAGTGAGCCGCGTACACCGTACTCGCCACCGCCGTAACCGGTGATGACCAGGTTTTTGACCAAGGTTGGAGGTGAGGTAATGACTGAGCCACCGGTGTGGTCGATGACCTGGGTTTTCCAGAGTTCTTTGCCGGTTTTGGCATCCAGTGCGACCACATGGGCGTCCAGACGGCCCAAGAAGATCTTGCCGTCCTGGTGTGCCACACCACGGTTATTCACGTCACAGCAGGCATATTGCTCAATGCCTTTGGGCACATCCGGCTGATAAGTCCACTTGACTTCACCTGTTTTGGCATTCACCGCAAAGGTGTTTTTAGGGCCAAATGACGAGGTCACGAACAGGGTGTCGCCGACCAGAATCGGCGTGGATTCCTGCGAGCGGTTGGTCCCCAGCCCGAGGGCCCATTGCACCTTGAGCTTGCTGACGTTGCCAGTGGTAACCTGCTTGGCCTCGCTGTAACGGGTGTTCCCGGTGTCGCCACCGTATACCGACCAGCCCTGGGCGCCTGCGGTGGACGCGGCGCCCAACGCAAGGCCGAGCACGACCGGGGTTAAAAATTTTCGCATTGCTTGTCTCCTTCGGATAAGGTTCAGTTAATTATTCACCCATCACCGGAGGATGTTTAGGTTCATCTCCAGCGCCACTGAGCATAAAACCGGAAAGGCTGGGGCAAATCCGGGTTAGCCCTATGGATACGAAACTAATCGCAATTTGCGACACAAAAAGTAGGGTGATTTGGGGGTCTCGCCAGTGGGGTTGGCCCAGGCGAAATCATCGAAATTCGACTAGGTCCAGCGTCATGGTGCCACCCAGCATGAAGCGCGAGGGTGACGTCTCCATGCGCTCCACCTTGACCAGCCCGACACCAGGGCAGTACCACTCTGTACTGAACAATGGAATTTCCCGCCAATTGAAAGCTGCATCCACATACAACCTGATCTTGGCTTCACCCACGACTTTGATGCAGCCTTCAAATTGACCGGCTGGTGTCTCAATCTTCTGGTCGAGGCCGACAATTGCATAGACCATCATGATGGGTTTGGTGGTGTAACGAACTTCCTTGGGGAATTCGTTGCGGCGCTGAAGGACATACGGCATCGTGCTGGTCTGCCACTGCGTGCCGATGACGTAGGGTTTTTTCAGCACGTATCTTGGCGGGTTGTCTGACTTTGGGTCCACCTGCAAGGTGTCACGGCTGCCCACGCGGTAAATGCCACTGTCGTCGCTTCGCAGGAAGTAGTCCGCGCCGTTGCTGCTGTGCCGGCGTTCGGCCGGGCCACTTTCAAGCGTTTGCGGACCCTTCATGGAGAAGCTCAAGGAGTCGACGTCAGGCTCGATCGTTTCGTCAATATTTTTGGTGACGCGGTAGGTCCAGCTTCGGCCCTCGCCCAACGGGTAAAACGATTTGTCGTTGGAGCCTAAGCCGCACCCAGACAACAGCACGGCAGCAGGAATAAGCAGTCCCACCCAAATTGCCCGGCGCCTCATGTCACTTCTCCGGAAGTTGGGGGGACGGAAGATCGCGGATCTTGATCTCCTGCTCGTCGTTGCCAGGGCGCAGGAACCCGAGGCCACGGCCCGCACCCGCCTTGGCCTCGGCAACGCCCATTTGCTGGATGCCGCTGTTGCCTTTTTTCAGGCCCTCCTCAATCTGCATATGCAATTTGCGGGTGTACGGAAGCTTGTAGGCACGCGGCTCCAGCACTGGGCCATTGTCTGCAAGCGGGCTGACCCACATGTACAAAATTCCGGGCGTTTTGGCATTGGGCTCCTGCACTACAGCGCCCATGACGACAAACCGGGGTGGCAGAGCATCGGTGCTGGGAATTCCCCAGATGGAGTGCACCGCTTCATGTCCAAAAAAATACATCACGGTCACGCCGACGACCATCACGCCCTTGAGCCAGCCAGGCCAATGCGACCAAATCAGCGCCAGCAACGTGACAAACATGAGGGCAGCAAAACCCAGAATGATGGACAGGCTCATGTGACACTCATTTCTACATTTCCTTCACTCGTTTTGGGCTCATTTGGTGTTACTTCCAACCAGCCTCTTTGGCAGCGTGTTGATGTCTGAAATGGTTCCATCACCCTGAACCGTGAAGCGCGCCAGCGTCGCTTCCTCTCCGCGGCCATTCAAGGTCTGCTTGGCGTAATACACCACTTCTGCACGCGGGTTGACCTTGACCAGCGCCACGTTGACTTCGACTGGCTTGCCCGATTTTGGGTTGGTGCTGTCAACTTCCTTGGATTCGAAGTAATGGGCGTTGATCACGTACTCTCCAGGTGCGATGCCACGGATCGTCACCACTTCCTGGTTCAGCGGGTTCACAATTTTGCGGCCATTGACCAAAATGGTGTCGTTTGACAAGCCCCGATCGTCCCGATCCAGGTGCATCAGGCCCGCCTCCCGTTCACGGTAGAACACCGTGTTGCCCTGCGGGTTTTGTACCCACAGGTCGATGTCGTTGGGGTCCAGGTCCGGCCACGACAGCGTGATGATGTATTCCGCCTTGGCGGGAATGTCGCCGGCCTTGAGCGTTTTCGGGTTCATCGCCAGAAGTGCTATCAAAAAGCAGAACACGAAGGCAATCAACATGTTGAAAAGCATGTCGTAAAACGGGTCGACCTCCGGCTCACGGGAATGACGGCGTCGGCCCATTTAGTTGCCGTCGGCCCTGGGTCGCTGCTGATTCTGGCTGACGGCTTCGCGGTGCAGACCGAAGCGCTGGCAATCGGCCACCAGCAGGTCGGCATAGCGGTCCAGCCGGGTTAGCTGCAGGCCCAGCAAAATATTGCCAACCAGCCCGACCATTGTCGTGAGCAACGCCACGCCTAAACCGGTTGTCAGGCTCTTGAGAAGTTCCTGCGATTGAGACGGGTCAAAGTTCTGCATTTGACCAATGTTCAAAGCGAGGATTGAAAATCCGATGACCTTGCCCAGCAGCCCCAGTTTGAGTTGAATGCCATTCACCCACCACGCAGTGCCATGCGGGCCATGGGTCAGCTCCAGCAGCAAATCCAGCGGCGCGTCGGCATCGCCACTTCCGGATTTCACACCACGCCAGTACTCGGCCGCCCAGCTTGAAGGCGGACCCAGGTGAATCCCGGCAAGGTCAGAACCCGTGTCTCTCTGGTAAGCGCCAACCGTTGCCTTGAGTGCCTTGCGCTGGCGCTGCAACTCTCGCGAACGCGCGCCACACCACAACGTCGCGCAGCAAAACAGTACGATGATGACCAGTGTGATGCCGGTTGGGTCTGAACGCAACAGCAAGCCCCAAACACCGCGTGCACCCAGCAGCCACCCGGCAAACAGCAACAGTCCGCCCAGCGCGACCCACTCCAGCCCAATGGGCTCGATCAGTGCGGCACGTCGACGGGCAACATTGCCAGGGTTCGCGCGGTCCTGTGGAGTGCTGCTGCGAAAACGGCTCAAAATTTTCAGCATCGCCGCAGCATAGTCCCGCGTTTGTTTCATTTTGAGAAAAAGCCCGGTGATTTAGGGTGGCCTAGGGTTTTACCTAGGCATTGGTGTCGCGATTGATTTGGGATCAACGCGAGAATCCGGTGTGCCTGTTCCAACCCATGCTGACCCAGTCGATGCCACTTCCAACCCCAATCAATGTCAAACTTTTCAAGCTTCACAAGTCGGTCCCGATCGCGCTGGCGGCCCTCACCCTCCTGAGCTTGAACCTGCAGGCGCAAACCAAAACCAACTTGCCTGACGTTGAGATCATTGGCACGTCGCCGCTTCCCGGCCTCGGCCAACCCCGCAACGAAATTGCCGCGCCAGTCCAAAGCGCCAGGAGCCGGGACCTTGAAGCCAGTGGTGCGCTGGACCTGAGCGACTTCATGAACCGCCGCCTGGGCAGCGTGCACGTCAATGAAATGCAGGGCAATCCGTTTCAACTGGATGTAAGCTTTCGAGGCTACACCGCATCACCATTGCTGGGGACGCCGCAGGGCCTGTCGGTCCATATGGACGGTGTCCGCATGAACCAGCCGTTTGGCGACATCGTGAGTTGGGACCTGATTCCTCGAGGCGCCATCTCGTCGCTGACCCTGATGCCGGGCTCCAACCCCTTGTTTGGGTTGAACACTTTAGGCGGTGCGCTGTCGGTCCAGACCAAAAACGGATTTCGGGACCCAGGTACATCACTGACGATGACCGCAGGCAGCCACCAGCGCTACGCCATTGAGTTTGAGCACGGTGGCTCGAACGACAAGGGCCTGAACTGGTACCTGAACTCCAACCTGTTCAAGGAGCGTGGCTGGCGTGACGACTCGCCGTCAGACGTACGCCAGTTTTTCGGCAAGTTCGGCTGGCGAGATGACGCGAGTGACTTGAGTCTGACGCTGGCCCACGCCGACAACCAGCTCACCGGCAACGGCCTGCAAGAGCAGGGTTTTCTGTACCGTGACCGTGCTAGCGTCTACACCAAGCCGGACGAGACCCAAAACCGCTCCACGCTGTTCAACCTTGCCGCCAGCCATTCCGTCAATGAGCACCTGCAGCTTTCAGGGAACCTCTATTACCGCCGCCTGCACAGTGCGACGCTGAATGGCGATATCAACGAAGCTGCCCTGAACCAGGCGCTTTACCAGCCCAGTGCGGACGACCGCAATGCGTTGGCCGCAGCCGGATACACCGGCTACCCACTTGGCGGAGCGAACGCCGCCAGCACGCCATTTCCATTTTGGCGCTGCATCGCGCAGGGCTTGCAAAACGACGAACCGGCAGAAAAGTGCAACGCCTTGATCAACCGCACAAAAGCCGCGCAGACGAACTATGGCGTTTCGGGGCAACTGACCTGGCTTGGCACTTTGGCGGGAAGGAGCAACCAGTTCTTGGTGGGTGCCGCCCTGGATGCAAGCCAGATCGACTTCACGCAAAGTACCCAACTGGGCTACCTCAACCCGGACCGGAGCGTCACGGGTATTGCGTCGTTTGGTGACGGCGTAACGGGTGGCGTGGTTGACGGGTCCCCGTTCGACACCCGAGTCAATGTGTCAGGCAGCATCCAGACCTGGAGCCT
>JANMCB010000020.1:0-1714 GCA_031360805.1 Rhodoferax sp. | reverse complement strand
ACGGAGATCACCGAGGCATCAATTGGGGCGCAGGCGGGGGCTGGAACAGTGCTGGCGGGGGGGTTTTTCCCCAAGCGCTGCAGGTCAATTTCAACGGCGTGAAAACCATTTCAGAAGTTGACGTTTACACCGTGCAGGACGCGGCCACCGCGCCGGTTGAGCCAACCGCCACCATGACCTTCAGCCTCTACGGAATTACCGATTTTGACGTGCAGTATTGGAACAGTGGAACCTGGGTTACCGTCCCCGGCGGCTCCGTGAACGGCAACAACCAGGTCTGGCGAAAGTTCACGTTCCCGTCAGTCACGACCACCGCGATTCGCGTCAACGTCAGGTATGCATTGGGTTCGTACATCAGGATTGTCGAGGTGGAAGCTTACTGACAAAAACATGCCGAGCCGCTCAATGCGGCCTGCTCAAATCCTGATTTGACAGCCCTTATGGAAGCTCCGCGCCTGCCATGCGCGCAGCGATTGCCGCCGAGCGCGATTGCAAATAGGGTGAATTGGGCAGCTTCTCAAAGTACTTCGGGCGCGGCAACATCACCGCCAGGCGGGCGGCTTCGATGGGGGTTAGCCTGGCGGCGGACTTGCGGAAATAGTTCTGCGCAGCCGCTTCAGCGCCAAAAACGCCATCGCCCCATTCCACGCTGTTGAGGTAAATCTCAAGGATGCGTTCCTTGCTCAATAGCAGCTCAAGCAGGCCTGTCAGCACGAATTCCTGACCCTTGCGAAGCAGGGTGCGCTCGCCCGACAAAAACAGGTTTTTCGCAAGCTGTTGCGTGATGGTGGAGCCGCCCACCACCTTGGCCACTTTGGCGACTGATTTTTTGCTCGGCTGGCCGGCCGCTTCCACTTTGGCTTGCGCCTTGGCGTTCTTCTCCCAGGCTTTCTCCAGGGCATCCCATTGCACTCCGTCATGAAAGAGAAAACCGTCGTCTTCAGACGCGATCACTGCGCGCTTGAGATGGTCGGAAATTTGCCCGTAATCGACCCACTGCTGGCGCCAGCGCAGGCCGCCTGCTTCAGTCGCAAGTCGCCAGGCTTCCGAACGTTCGAAGGTGGTGGATTGCGGGTCCACAACCACCATCACACCGATGCGGGCGACAAAGTACAGTTGCAGGCCAAGGAATGCCGCCAGCACGAGGGCCATCCAGCGCAACAGGGGTTTCATGCGAAAACAGGCGGCGCGGGCTACTGCGACGTCAGCCGCGTTTCCAGCGTTTCATCACGCGTGAACTTGAAGCGCGACACCACCAGAATCTGGTCCGCCTTGCGCCGCATCGCTTCGCTGAAGGCGCCAAAAGGGCCGGCGTTGCGGGCAATCACCTCAGCCCGCCGGTCCAGCGCCCGGTTGCCCGAGCTTTCGACAATTTCGGTCTTCAGAATCTTGCCGTCAAAATTCACGTGCACGATCATGGTCAGCTCGCCATAGAGCTTTTTGCCTGACACTTCAGGAAAGTTCTCGGTCCCCTTTTCTTCAATCGCGCGGCGCAGGCTGTCGTAGTAAATGGCGTAAACCTCTTCGCGGGTGGCCGGGCTGATGTAGCGCTTTTTGGGCCGCGCGTTCTCCATGTTGATGCGTCGCTCGATTTCGGCCAGCAGCTTCACCAGGCGTCGGCGCTTTTCCTCGGCAGTTTGCTGCTCGGTCGTCGCGCCTGGGCGGTTGGGTAACGGCGGTGGCAGAGCAGCCAGCTGATTCTTGACCTGCGCCA
>JANMCB010000421.1:0-3865 GCA_031360805.1 Rhodoferax sp. | reverse complement strand
GAGCTGGGGCGTGAGTTCTTTCAGCGGCGTGCGAATCAGGTATTCATGCTCTGCGGTGAGCACGCGCACGTACTTGTCGGCGGCTTCAAAGTAAATCACCTCATCAATCGGCACCATGCGGATACTGGTGCCTACGCTTGCTTGAATGACTTTGAGCGCGGCCCCAGGCGGTTGCGCTGCCAGTGGCCCCGCTGGTGTCGCGCCCACCAGCGAGCGCAGTTGCGCCAGCGTGGCTTCGAAGGCCTGGCTGTCTCTGCCCCGATTGGCCAGATTCAACTGGACTTTCGTGATGGTTTTTTGCAACCGCGCGGGCTGCACCGGCTTTAAAACATAGTCCATCGCCTGCGCCTCAAACGCCTGCAGCGCATACTGGTCGTATGCCGTCACGAAGACCAGTGCCGGAAACGGTTTGCCAAGTCCGCTGGCGTTGCTGCAGGGCGGTGACGGCCAGGCATCAGCCAAAGCGACGGCGGCATCCAGCCCGTTCATGCCCGGCATCTGGATGTCGAAAAAAAGTACGTCGGGCTGCAAGGCCAGCGCTTCACGAACGGCAGATGCCCCATCCCCCACCGTGGCAACAATTTGCAACAGCGGCCAGGCGGCTTTCAGCTCGGCACAAAGCGCCGCTGCCAGCAGTGGTTCGTCTTCGGCGATCAGGGCAGTGGCGTTCAAGGCAGTGACGTTCAAAGCGTTCAGGCTTTCAATGCGGTTGTTGGGTAGGTGATGGTCACACGGGTACCCGTGGGGTCGTTGGCCGCGACTTGAATCGTGGCGTTGGCGCCGTAAGCGGTCACCAGGCGCTCCCGCACCTGGGCCAGCCCAAACCCGCCGTCACTGTTGCCGGTGCTGATGTTGTGTGCAGAACCAGGCTGGCTTGTTCGCAACCCAACCCCCGTGTCGCTGACCTCTAGCGTCAGAATATTTCCATTTTGACGCGCCGCGACCGTCACTTCGCCACCGCCAAGCTGCGGTTCCAGGCCATGCTTGATGCTGTTTTCCACCAGTGGCTGCAGCAAAAGCGTGGGCACGTTCACATCGGCAAGCTCAAGAGGCAAGTCCAGCGTGAATCGAAGCCGTGGCCCCATGCGTACCGCCATCAGGGCAAGGTAATCGCGCAGACGGTCAAATTCAGCATGCAGCGGGTGTTGGGTGGTGCGCGATGCATTCAGTGTGGCACGCAGGTAGTCGTTCATCTGGTCCAGCATCTGCACGGCAGCGCCGGGGTTGGACGGGATCAGCGCGCGCAGATTGGCCAGCGTGTTGAACAGCATGTGCGGTTCGATCTGGGTCTGCAGCAGCTTGAGCCTGGCTTCGGTCGCCTGGCTTTTGGCTTCCGCCACTTTCGTTTCCATGTAGGCGCTTCTGCCTTTGGTGTAAAAAAAATAGGTGCCAACCATGCCGGCCACGGCAGTGATCAGAAGGGAAACCCGCAATTGCGATGCGGCATTGCCGTCCCAGGAGGACCAGCCAAACCATTTGTCGGCCAGCAAGGTGCCCAGAAAATACCCAAGGCTGATGCCCACCAGCGGCAACGCAATAGCGCCAACACCCTTCGGCCAGCCAGTTTCCTGCGCGGACGGAAACAGGTGCCGCCCGAAATCGATGGACGCCCAGGTGAATGTGGCGATCAGGACCGAGTAAACCAGCGGCACTTCATACGGGCGGTTGGGCTGAAACGCGAAGTGAATCGCTGAAATCGCCAGTGCAAACGCCAGGGTCTGCAAAAAAAACTGCAGCTTGGCGATCCAGTCAATCTTCATGGCGGGGCCGCCTTAGCGGCGGTCCTGCTCACGCTGGATGCGTTCGCGCTCGCGGTGCACCATGCCTTCGCGCACGCTGCCACCGGCGCCCAGGAACCACACCGCAATGCCGTGCAGCGACAGCCCCAGGCCCCAGCCGAGCAGCGGTTTGATGGACCAGGCGCGGGTGCCGAAACCATCGCTGGACATGGCAAACAGAAACAGGTTGACCAGCACATACACCGACGCATGGGCATACCAGCCGAGCTTGGCCCCGGCGCGGCGGCGCGCCAGGGTATCAATTTCTTCAGGTGTCAGAGGGGTGTTCATGATTTTCATTTTAAGGCGCGGTTGGGTCGCGCAGGGTTAGAGGCTGGCCGCGACGACGGCGGCCAGTGCGGGGGCGTTCAAAGTCATGCCGATGTGGTTGGCCCCTTGTACAAGGGTGATGGGGATGGTCTTGCCAGCCTCTGCAAAAACCGCGGCATACTGGTCTGGAAACATCAGCTCATCATCGACCACCGCGATCAGTTTCAGGGCAGCGGGTGCGCGCCGGATGTCGTTGGCGTAGTCCAGGTGCGCACCAAAGTTGGTAGCCAGCGCATAGGAATAGCCCGATGTCAGGAAGCGTTTGGCCTCTTGCAAATTTGATCGCGATGCTGCTCCTTACCATGGGTCACGCTGGACGAGCAGGCGCGCTGTAAAGCTTCGCTTGCCAAGGGCGGTGACTGGCGTGTGGGTGCCGACCATTCGCAACAGGCGAAGTGCCCGCGCTGCGAAGATGCCATTGAACGCGCCATAAAGCAGCGCGATGGGCAGTGCAAAACCGGCATCCCGTGCAGCGGCGGGGTTCATGGCCAGTTCGATGCCGACGATGTATTTGGTCATGAAGATGCCCAGAATCAGCAGCAACGGCACGGCGCTTCCTGGCACGACAAAGGTTTGCGATGCCGCCTCAAACTGGGTGCCTTGCGGCGACGGTATTTTTAGCAACATCGCCGTAACGCCGGCTACGGCGACAAGCCAGGCGATGGCGACAACCGCCATTTGCCCGCTGTTGCCAAACGCCGAGTAAATGCCGTACAGCGCAAACGCGAGCCAGGCAATGGGCATGATGGCGACCCGGCGAAGCCCAACCACACGGCGCTTGAGTTGGCTGGCGCCCAGTGCCAGCAGGGCGGCCAGAAGGCCCCAGACCCAAACAGGGGTGCGCTGAACGATAGTGCCGAGCGCCTCGGGATGCTGGGTGAGAAGTTGAAGCAACATGATGTCTGTCCTTTAAGTTCTGAATATGTTTAAAAATCAATACTGTTAAATAAATAGCAAATTATTTATGTAACACGAGGGCTGGGTGCCAATTTGATTGGTTTTTGTCAAAAATCATCGTTTTTTGAGATAAAAATTAACCTGCAGGTTAATTATTTGCCTTGTAGGCGTCACACCAGGCCAAGCCACTGGTGCAGCGTGAACGGCAATCAACGGAGTGAGTTGCGGGTTGAGGTGCATGGTGGGCTCCAGTCGTTGGGTGAATCGATGGAGCGAACTTTGCCGCGATGCGCCTGCGGCTTCTACCACTGTGGGACGAATTGCGGGTTGGCAGGCGCGAAACGGTGGATTTGAAACGCCAAATGCGCAGGCCGGGCGCGTTTGCGCCAGCGATAATCCCGCCAGTTGGGTGGTTTCACCCGTTTTTCGGGTTTCAAAAGGGAGTGTGTGTGGATCTTGTTTTGCTGCTGAAAGCCGCCGTGATGGGCGTGGTCGAAGGTTTGACCGAGTTTTTGCCGATCTCGTCGACTGGGCATTTGATACTGGCTGGCGCCTTGTTGGGCTTTGACGACGAGAAGGCCAAGGTGTTTGACATCGCGATTCAAACCGGCGCCATCTTTGCGGTGATTCTGGTTTACTGGCAGAAGATTCGCGACACGGTGGTTGCCTTGCGGTCCACGGATGCCTCGGGCAAACAGGCGCGGCAATTCGCGCTGAACGTGTTGATCGCCTTCATTCCTGCCGTGGTGCTGGGGCTGCTGTTTGGCAAAGCCATCAAGGCGAATCTGTTCACCCCGGTCGTCGTGGCCAGCACTTTCATCATCGGCGGCTTCATCATTTTGTGGGCCGAACGGCGTCAA
>JANMCB010000529.1:0-4202 GCA_031360805.1 Rhodoferax sp. | reverse complement strand
CTGAACTATGGTTTGGGGCACTTTGCGCTGGAGATGGTGGTGCGGGTGCTGGTGCTGGAGTTCATTCCGCTGGTGGCAGCGATTTTTGTGACGATGCGTTGCGCCCTGGCAGTGCGCCCGCCGGTGGCGGGTATCTACATTCCACGTGACCTTGACCGGCTTGGCGGCATGGCGACCGAGCGCATCCGCGATGAGCTGGTGCCGCGCGTGATTGCCTATGCGTTTTCGGTGCTGACGATGGTGGTGGTCAGCGGCATCATCGCGTTGATCCTGGCCTATTTCGGCGTGTATGGGTTCTCGCGCTTTGGCCTGGCCCAGTTTGCGCGCACCGTCGGTCAGGTGTTTGACCTGGCCGTGACGGCTGGATTTGCGCTCAAGATTCTGTTTTTCAGCCTGGCTGTGGCAGTCATTCCGGTTGCCGCCAGCCTGGACGAGCCCGATGTCCATGAGGACGACGCCACCGGCCTGCCGCCGGGCACAGTGCGCATGCTCATGTCGCTGATCCTGATTGAGGGGCTGTCACTGGTCTTCAAATATGTCTGACCCGCGCGCCTGCAACGCTGGCCTGACCACAGGCCCGAACCGCAAAGCCATAATCGTAAATTCATGATCCCTGAAGAAGCCGCCCCGCCGCCCGCGCCAGCGCCTGCAACCGCAGCGCCGAGCGCAGCACCGATCGCCCACGTGGAGTTCAAGGCCATCGTGCTGCTGGTGGTCACCGCCGTGCTGGTGCTGGCGTTTCTGGCTTACGTACTGGTGTCGCGCGGCGTGTTTGAAAACACCCAAAGCCTGGTGCTGATGACCGACGACTCCGAAGGCGTTCAAGTCGGGATGGACCTGACTTTTTCCGGCTTCCCGATTGGCAGGGTGCAAAAAATCGTGCTGGATGACCAGGGCAAGGTGCGCATCCTGATCGACATTTCCGTCAAAGACGCCAAGTGGCTGCGTACCTCGAGCATTTTCACGATGGAGCGCGGCGTGGTGGGCGACACCCGCATCCGCGCCTTCAGCGGCGTGCTGACCGATCCGCCCCTGCCCGAAGGTTCAGTGCGAACGGTGCTGCGCGGCGACTCCAGCGCCGAAGTGCCGCGCCTGGTAGTCACGGCGCGCGCACTGCTGGAAAACCTGGAGCGCATGTCGGGCGAGAATTCCAGCCTGAATGCCAGCATCGGCAACATGCAGACCATCACCGGCACCATCAGTGCCAGCATGACTGGCAAGTACGGTGTGATGGGCACCATCTTCGGCAGCGAGGCGAATGCCAAAAAACTGGTGGACGCGCTGGACACCACCAACGCGATCTTGAGCAAGGCCGACAAACGGGTTTTTGGCGAAAAAGGCTTGATGGACGAAACCCAGGCTACCGTCGCGCAGCTCACCGCCTTGCTGATGGACTCGCGCAACACGCTCAAGCGCGTCGATGCCGTGCTGGTTGAAGCGCAGGGCGTGGCGGTCGAAGTCAAAGGCGTTGCGGTGCAGGCACAGGGCGTTGCATCAGAAGCGCGAGGCGTTGCCAGCAACGTGCGCCTCGCCACCACGGATTTGAGCTTGCTCAGGGCAGAGGTTGATACGTCGCTTCGGCGCATCAACAGCCTGGTCGAAGAGATCAACCGCAAATGGCCGTTCAAGCGCGAAACCGAGATCAAGCTGCCATGACGCAAGTTCACACTAAAAATCTCGCACTGACTGGTTGGGTCAGCGGCTGGTTCACGGGCTGGATCACCGGTTTGATTTTGCTTCTGACCGCCTGCGCCATCGGGCCGGTGCCGCCGGACTGGCAGTCCAACTCGCTGGGTTCGCTCAAGGGGTTTACCTCGGCCTACATGGCCGGCAACAGCAAGGTCGCCGATTTTGAATTCGCCCGCGCCAAGAGCGACATCGCCAGCACCGGGCGCATCGACCTGATCGCCCGCGCCGAGTTGATTCGCTGCGCGGTGCGGGTGGCCAGCCTGGAGTTTGACGATTGTCAGGGCGCACGGGAAACCGCAGCGGATGCCGCCGCCCCTGAGCGCGCTTACGCAAACTATTTGAGCCCGCAGCGCCAGACGCTGGATGCGTCGCAGGTGGCGTTGTTGCCCGAGCAGCACCGGCCCGTGGCCAGCGCGCGCGACGACACCGCCAGAAACGCCAGCCTGTCGCAAATCAAGGACCCGCTGGCTAGACTGATTGCGGCGGGTGTTTTGTTTGAACGCGCCCAGATATCGCCAGCCGGTGTCGATCTGGCCGTCAACACGGCGTCAGACCAGGGCTGGCGCAGGCCGCTGCTTGCGTGGCTGGGCGTGCAGGTCAAGCTGCTGGACGCGGCGGGCGACACGCAGGGCAGGGCGCAAGTGCAGCGGCGAATCGACCTGGTGTTGAGCAACGCTGCGACAGCTCCCGTTCCCGCGCCGGCAATCGGCCCGGTGCCCGCAACCTTTCCTGCAGCGAACCCGGCCTCAGCCCCGCAGCGCCCTTGAGGTTTTGACCCACCAGGCTTTGGCTGTAGCCTTGGCGCGAACCGCCCATTGCCACGGCTCCGAGGCGCGAATCTGCGCCAACAGCGCGTCTTTCCAGACCTTCCAGCGCGGGTACCATTTGGCGAAGAAATCAAACCTCATCAACGCCGGCTGGGTCAACTGAAACAACCGCGCCACAATCGCCGTGCCCAGCACCTTGGCGCCCAGCAGTAGCGTGATGCCCAGCGTCTTTTGCGCATGGGCAAACAAGAAGAGCGCCACAAGTTTGATCGGCAACAGCAGCGCCCACGGCACAATGAAAACCAGCAGCGCGCCCCAGCGCGGCAGTCGCACGATGGCCCGCTCAATATGCGCCCAAACCGGTAGCCGGGCCAGCCGCGCAAACAGCCGCGCCAGTGGCTCCCAGCCCCATTCCTCAAACAGCAAGATAATCGCCAGCACTCCAAAGGTGAGCGCGCGCAAAATTCGTTTGAGAATGTTCATGGGGTTTGGGTTGGCGCACAGTGCAGTACAGCGGGCCGCTGGCAGCGCGACGCAATTTGGCGGCAGTTTAACTGGCATGCCAAAAATCGGGTAATCGCCGCGCCATCACCGGGCGCTCGACTTGCTGCGCCCACGGGGGTTTTCGTGCCCGCCCAAGAGCCGTGTGGCTTTATAGTTACGGGAAATGCACACCAGCAACGACATCATCCGCGAGGCTTCCAGCGAGCCGCACTTCCACGCCTTCTCGCAGCTCATCCGCGAATACTTGGTCTGGTTGCGGGGCCGGTATGAACAGGACGCCGGTTTCATCTCCGAGGTGTTGGACACGCAGTCTTTGGCGAGCGAGATTACTGATTTACCGGCGATCTATGGGCGGCCGAACGGGCGGGCGTTTGTTGCCCTGCACGGCCAGGAAGTGCGTGGCTGCGGCGCCTACCGTCGGCTGGAGGATGGCACGTGTGAAATGAAGCGCGTCTTCGTCCCCGCACGGTTTCAGGGTGCGGGCTTGGGCCGCAAACTTTGCAGTGCGCTCATCGCGTCAGCGCGCGAGGATGGCTATCAAACCATGAAGCTCGACACAGGACGCCGCATGACGGAAGCCATCCGCCTGTACCAGTCGCTCGGGTTTCAGGAATGCCCTGCCTACGTGGCCTACCCACCGAAGTTGATGCCACATTTTGTCTTCATGGCCTTGCCGCTGGCTCAGGCGACGGTAGAAGTGCGGTGAAAAGTCGGGATCAAAATTCAGTTCTGCTGAAACCAGCAGAAATCGCGATAAACCGTTGACAACAATGACAAACAAAAGCTATTATATAAATAGCAAACTATCTATGTATTACGAGGGCTAGAGGCATAAAATATCACTTTTTTTGCGTTTTGGGCTGATTTTTCACCCCAATAAACCCAATTTGGGTATATTAATGTCTCTGGCGGCGCTGGCCATAGCCGCGTAAAGTAGATCCTGTCGCAGAGAAAAAAGGAGCGCCCCATGACAACCGCCACCGACACCGCCGCACCTGGCACCGCCACACCCGTGCGCAAGGTCGACTCGCTGCTGGCCCGCTACGGTGAAAGCCACACCCAGCCAGTCAACGAGCTGATTCATTTCGTCGCGATTCCGTTGATTGTGTTCAGCCTGCTGGGCGTGCTGTACTGGGTTCACCCCAATCTGGCGCTGGTTGTGGTGGCTGCCAGCCTGGTGTACTACGCGCGGCTGTCCATCGTGTTCACGGCCACCATGGCGCTCCTGTCCGCCCTGATGCT
>JANMCB010000242.1:0-15851 GCA_031360805.1 Rhodoferax sp. | reverse complement strand
CATGGCGGCTTCGTTACCATCACCGCATGAAAAAAAATCTGCTGGCCGCCCACACACCGTGCCCTTGCGGAAGTGACGAAACCTACGTCAAGTGCTGCGGGCCGTTCCACCTTGCGATGGCGCTTGAACCTGCAATTGGTGTAAGCCTTGGTGAGCACCTGGATGCGCCGACTCCCGAGTCGCTGATGCGCTCACGTTACAGCGCCTATGTGCTGGGTCTGATCGACTACCTGCTCGCAACCTGGCATCCTTCGACGTCGCCGGGCGAGCTGGAGTTGTCGCCCGTCAGATGGCTCGGCCTGGAGGTCAAGCAGCACCAAACCAGCGGTGATGCAGGCGTGGTTGAGTTTGTCGCACGTTACCGGGTGGATGGTCGCGCGCACCGCATGCATGAGATCAGCCGGTTTGTGCGGGAGGAAGGTAAGTGGTTCTACATAGACGGACAGGTGCAGGAGCCCGAATGATTCCTGGCTGTCGTGCCAGACCCTCCGGACAAACCCTAGCAAAGCAATCAATTTCGGCAAACTTGATCAGTGTCAAGAGATTTTCCCCCAACAGAAACGACCATGGCCCCGGTGCAAGATTAGCGCCTGTTGGTCGGCGTGAATTCCATTCAACAATACATTGAAATCGTTGGGGTCGTCATGATTAAATTGAAGCGAAATAGGTCCGGAAATCTCCTGGCGCAGTTCTCCTTGGGCGTCGTCGCCTCTGCACTCATGGCATTTGCGGGCGCGGCCCACGCGGCCTGGGAGCCCACCAAGCCCGTCGAGTTCGTGGTGCCTGCGGGCACAGGTGGTGGTGCTGACCAGATGGCGCGCCTAATTCAGGGCATTGTCATCAAGCACAAGCTCATGAAAGAGCCCCTGATCGTGGTCAACAAATCGGGTGGCGCGGGGGCTGAAGGCTTTCTTTCGGTGAAAGACGCCAAGGGCGATCCGCACAAGATCGTTGTCACGCTGTCCAACCTGTTCACCACGCCCTTGGCCACTGGCGTTCCATTCAACTGGCGCGACATGACGCCTGTGTCCATGATGGCGCTGGATCAATTCGTGTTGTGGGTTAACGCAGAAGCGCCTTACAAAACCGGCAAGGAATACCTTGACGCCGTCAAGGCTGCGGGACCCAACAAGTTCAAGATGGGCGGAACGGGTTCCAAGCAGGAAGACCAGATTTTGACGGTCGGCATTGAGAAGGCGAGTGCCACCAAATTCATTTACATCCCGTTCAAGGGGGGTGGCGAAGTGGCGGTGCAATTGGTTGGCAAACATTTGGACTCCACCGTCAACAACCCGATTGAGGCTGTGGCCCAATGGCGCGCGGGTCAACTACGGGCGCTTTGCGTATTTGACGATAAACGCATGGCCTACAAGACCAAGGTTACCGACAAGCTGTCCTGGAATGACATTCCAACCTGCAAGGAATCGGGTGTGCCCACTGATTACGTCATGTTGCGCGGCGTCTTCATGGCGCCTGGGGTTACCGCTGATCAAACCGCGTTTTACGTCAACATGCTGAAAAAGGTTCGTGACACTCCCGAGTGGAAAGACTACATGGAGAAAGGCGCCTTCAATCAAACTGCCATGTCAGGTGACGAGTTTTCCAAGTGGCTGGGCAGTGCTGAGAATATGCACCGTGAGTTGATGAAAGAAGCCGGTTTCATCGCCAAGTAGTCTGGAGCCGGGGCAGCGCCTGATGATTTGACATACGAGTTGACGTTTGAGTTGACATTTACAGGGTCTCGCCAGCTTCTTTTTGGCGCTTCCCTGTTTTTTTGCCCTCTCGCAGGGCCAATCCATTAGCTGGACTTCCTTATGGAACCAAACGAACATTCCAATAGCGACACGGGTTCAGGCGTTTCCACGAACATCGTGGAGGCCGTCGTCGCCTTCGTGATTCTTGTCATGGGCGCAGTGGTTATCCAGGGCAGTCGCGCCCTCGGGTCGGGTTGGACCACCGACGGTCCTGGCGCAGGCTACTTTCCTTTTTACATCGGTGTCATTCTGTGTATCGCTGGGGCGGGAACGATGTACCAGGCGCTGTTGGGCAAAAACAAAAACACCGATGTCTTTGTTGACAAGGAGCAGTTGAAACGCGTGCTGTCGGTGTTTTTACCGGCTCTTGTTTACGTGCTGGCCGTTCAATTCCTGGGGCTTTATCTGGCATCAGCCATCTACATCGCCTTGTTCATGATTGTTCTGGGCAAATATTCACCGGTCAAAAGCGTCATCGTTGCGCTGGTTGTGAATGTGCTTTTCTTTTTCATGTTTGAAGTCTGGTTCAAGGTGCCTTTGTTCAAAGGTCAACTGGACCCTTTGCGTTTCCTTGGCTACTGAGTTGGCTGTCACCAGACTTTTGCACCTAACCACCGGATATTGAGATGGAAGAACTGAACGCACTTTTTCACGGATTTGCCGTCATCCTGACGCCAATGAACATGCTCCTGATGTTTGTTGGCATCATCCTGGGCGTGCTGATCGGGGTTTTGCCGGGCTTGGGCGGCGCCAATGGGGTGGCAATTCTGCTGCCTTTGACATTCACAATGACGCCGACCTCAGCCATCATCATGTTGTCGTGCATTTACTGGGGGGCCTTGTTTGGCGGCGCCATCACGTCGATCCTGTTCAACATTCCGGGCGAGCCCTGGTCCGTTGCAACCACATTTGACGGCTACCCGATGGCTCAGCAGGGGCGTGCCGGTGAAGCATTGACCACTGCGTTTACATCGTCCTTTGTCGGGGCGTTTGTTGCGGTCGTGATGATTACCTTCATGGCGCCACTGGTCGCCAAATTTGCGCTGAAGTTTGGTCCACCTGAATATTTTGCGGTTTACCTGCTGACCTTCTGCAGTTTTGTGGGGATGGGCAAAGGTTCGCCTTTCAAGATTTTGGCCTCAATGGCCATCGGATTTGCGCTTGCTGCGGTGGGTATGGACACCGTCACCGGGCAGTTGCGCCTGACCTTTGGCATTCCGGATCTGATGCGCGGGTTTGACTTTTTGATTGCGGTGATCGGCCTGTTCGGCATTGGCGAAATTCTTCTTTCCATGGAAGAGGGTCTGGCCTTTTCAGGCAAGGCAGCCAAGCTCAACTCCAAGGTCGTTTTTGAAACCTGGAAAAAGTTGCCACAGTACTGGATGACTTCGGTGAGAAGTTCGCTGGTCGGCATCTGGATGGGTATCACGCCAGGGGGTGCAACGCCCGCCTCGTTCATGAGCTATGGGCTTGCCAAGAAAATGTCAAAACGTGGTGCCAACTTTGGCAAAGGTGAAATCGAGGGCGTGATCGCCCCTGAAACGGCAGCCCATGCTGCCGGAACCAGTGCCTTGTTGCCCATGCTGGCGCTTGGAATACCAGGCTCACCCACTGCCGCAGTGTTATTGGGCGGACTGTTGATATGGGGGCTGCAGCCTGGCCCGCTACTGTTTGTGGAGCAGAAAGACTTTGTTTGGGGGTTGATTGCCAGTATGTACTTGGGTAACCTGGTGGGGCTCATCGTCGTGCTCACCACCGTTCCCCTGTTTGCGTCGATCCTGCGAATTCCCTTTTCGATCATTGCCCCGGTGATCGTCGTGATCTGCGCGATTGGCGCCTACACGGTTCACAATGCCATGCTGGACATCTGGTTCATGATGCTGTTTGGGTTGATCGGCTACCTGTTCAAGAAACTCGACTACCCGTTGGCGCCACTGGTGCTGGCCTTGGTGTTGGGGGACAAGGCCGAAGACTCGTTCCGCCAGGCGATGCTGGTCTCGCAAGGTGACTTGTTGATACTCTGGTCGAACCCACTGGTTGGCGTAATCAGTACGCTGGCCCTGATTTTGCTGGTTTGGCCCCTGATTTCAAAAGTGCTGGCCAAATTTCGCAAACCAAAAGCAGCAGAATTTGCCGTAGAGCAGCCTGTGGATTGACTCAGTGTCAGATCTTGCCGCGTTGTTTCAGGCGGCTAAGCGTCTCGGCCGACAGGTTCAGATAGGCGGCCAGTTCCTTTTTTGGCAATCGCTCGAACAGCTCCGGTTGTTTGCGCATGAACCGGTTCACCCGCCCGGGTGCGTCCAGCAAGTGCAGAGTGATCGTGTGTGCCAGGATTTCACTCATCAGGCGCATTACTGAGTACTCAAAGGTGGCTTTGATGGATGGGTGCTTTTCCATGAACGCAACCCATTGCGGCAGAGGGAGTTTGGCGACTCTCGCCTTGGTCACAGACACGATGCTGTACGGCGTAGGAGTGCCCAGCCGCCAGGCGGCATAACTGGTTTCCATGTCTCTTTCGTCGGCAAACCGAAGAATCATCTCCTTGCCTTGCGGATTGGCGACCACCCTTTTGAGGACGCCATCAAGCACGAAGTACTGTTCCATGTCATGCACACCTTGATGCAGCAGGAAATCTCCTTTGGCGCAGTCCACCACAATCAGCAGGCGCTCCAGTTCCAGACGCTCGTCGTCCGTCAGGCCCATCAAATCCAGGTTCTGGGTAAGTTGGACCCTAATGATGTTTTTGTCGGGATGGGATTCGAGCGGCAACATGATGCAAAAGACAGGGGAGGACTCACAAACGAATTCAACGGGTATTCGTGTTTGACGGGCATCAATTCCCAGGAAAATTGACTGTGGTCAATGGTGAAACCTGAGTCGATTCCTATGATACCTTGACGGCGCAAGTTGACGCCAACCGACGCCTACGAACAGAAACCCACAATGACCAACGACGCACAAACTCCAGAGACGACCGACGGCTTTCATCTGGTCATCGAAGCCCTGAAACTCAACGGCATAGACACAATTTTCGGCGTGCCCGGCATTCCCATCACAGACCTCGCCCGCATGGCGCAGGCAGAAGGCATGCGGGTTATTTCGTTCCGCCATGAGCAGCACGCGGGAAATGCTGCTGCGGCGGCGGGTTTCTTGACCCAGAAACCGGGCATTTGCCTCACGGTTTCTGCACCGGGCTTCCTGAATGGCCTGACTGCGCTGACCAACGCAACCACCAATTGCTTTCCCATGATTCTTATCAGCGGATCGAGTGAGCGCGAGATTGTGGACCTGCAGCAGGGTGATTACGAAGAGATGGACCAGCTCGCGATTGCCAAGCCGCTTTGCAAAGCGGCGTTTCGCGTGCTTCACGCCGAAGATATTGGTGTTGGCATCGCCCGCGCCATCCGTTCTGCCGTGTCGGGTCGGCCGGGAGGTGTCTATCTGGACCTGCCCGCCAAATTGTTCTCGCAGACGATGGACGCGAGTGCCGGCAAGCGGTCCCTGATCAAGGTCGTCGATCCCGCCCCGCGCCAGATCCCGGCGGCAGATTCGGTTCAGCGCGCGCTCGATTTGCTCAAGGGTGCCAAACGCCCGTTGATCCTGTTGGGCAAGGGGGCTGCCTATGCGCAGGCGGATGACGATATCCGCGCATTGATTGAAAACAGTGGAATACCCTATCTGCCCATGTCGATGGCCAAGGGACTGCTGCCTGACACCCACATCCAGTCTGCCGCTGCTACCCGCTCCTATGTGCTGGCTGAGGCTGACGTGGTGATGTTGATCGGTGCGCGGTTGAATTGGCTCTTGTCGCATGGCAAAGGGAAAACCTGGGGCGGCGAGAAAGCCGCTTCCCGCCGGTTCATCCAGGTGGATATTTCGCCGACGGAGATGGACAGCAACGTTGAGATTGCAGCCCCCGTAGTCGGCGATATCGGTTCCTGCGTGGCTGCCCTGGTGGCGGCCATGGGTACTGACTGGACCAAGCCACCGGCAGAGTGGACTGGCGCAATTGCCGAGCGCAAGGAGAAAAACCTTGCCAAGATGGCCGAGACACTGGCGCTGAACCCGTCGCCCATGAACTACCACAGCGCGCTGAACGTGATCCGCAATGTGGTGAAAGCGCGACCAGACGCCATAGTGGTCAACGAAGGCGCGAACACGCTGGACTTTGCCCGCAGCATTGTTGACATGTACCAGCCACGCAAGCGCCTTGACGTTGGTACTTGGGGCATCATGGGCATTGGCATGGGGTTTTCAATTGCTGCGGCCGTGGTGACCGGCAAGCCCGTGATTGCCATCGAAGGCGACAGCGCTTTCGGTTTCAGCGGCATGGAAGTCGAAACAATCTGCCGTTACAACCTGCCCGTTTGCGTGATCGTCTTCAACAACAATGGCATCTATCGCGGGATTGATGTGAACCCGACGGGCGGCACGGACGTGGCGCCCACGGTGTTCGTCAAGAACGCCCGCTACGATAAAATGATGGAGGCCTTCGGTGGCATTGGTGCCCATGTCACCAACCCGGCCGAGCTGCAAAATGCGCTGGACGAGGCAATTCGCTCCGGCAAGCCGACCCTGATCAATGCCGTGATCGACGAAACGGCCGGCACAGAAAGCGGCCGTATCACCAGCCTGAACCCGACCAGCGCCAAAAAGAAGTAACAGGCCAGAACCCATGAAATTATTCGGGCTACCCGAAAAAGCAATTCAACAGGAGAAATGAAAATGTCAAACAAACCCCTTAACGGAATCAAGATCATTGATTTCACGCACGTGCAAGCCGGTCCGGCTTGCACCCAGTTGCTGGCCTGGTTCGGTGCCGACGTGATCAAAGTCGAGCGTCCTGGCGCTGGCGACGTGACACGAAGCCAGTTGCGCGACATTCCCGATGTTGACGCCTTGTACTTCACCATGCTTAACAGCAACAAGCGCGGACTGTCGCTGGACACCAAGAAGCCCGAGGGCAAAGCCATCCTTGAAAAGCTGATCAAGGAAAGTGATGTGCTGGTCGAAAACTTCGGTCCCGGCGCGCTGGACCGCATGGGATTCTCATGGGAGCGCATTCAGGAACTGAACCCGAAGTTGATCCTGGCGTCGGTCAAGGGTTTCAGCGATGGCCACGAATACGAAGATTTGAAGGTTTACGAAAACGTGGCGCAATGCGCCGGCGGTTCGGCTTCAACCACCGGCTGGTGGAAGGGTGAGCACTCCGAGCCCACCATTTCGGCTGCTGCCCTGGGTGACAGCAACACAGGCATGCACCTGGCCATTGGCATCCTGACGGCCTACATTGGCCGCCAGCAAACCGGCAAAGGCCAAAAGGTCGCCGTGGCCATGCAGGATGCGGTTTTGAACCTGTGCCGCGTCAAGATGCGTGACCAGTTGCGTCTGGACAAGCTCGGTTACCTGGAAGAGTATCCCCAGTACCCGCACGAGAAATTTGGCGATGTCGTGCCCCGTGGTGGCAACGCCGGTGGCGGCGGCCAGCCTGGCTGGATCCTGAAATGCAAGGGCTGGGAAACCGATCCCAACGCCTATATCTATTTCACCGTGCAGGGCCACGCCTGGGCACCGATTTGCGACGCTTTGGGCAAGCCTGAATGGAAAACCGACCCGGCGTACATGACGGCCAAGGCGCGCCAGCCGCACATCATGGACATCTTTGCCACGATTGAGGCCTGGCTCAAGGACAAGACCAAGTACGAAGCAGTGAACATTCTGCGCAAGTTCGACATTCCTTGCGCACCGGTGTTTTCCATGAAGGAATTGCTCAATGACAAATCGCTGCGCGCCAGCGGCTCCATCGTCGAAGTGCCCCACAAGACGCGCGGCAGCTACTTCACAGTTGGCAGCCCGATCAAGTTCTCTGACCTGAAGCCGGAAGTCACGGGTTCGCCGCTGTTGGGCGAGCACACTGACCAGGTGCTTGCAGAGTTGGGTTACTCAGCAGCCCAGATCGCCGATTTTCACACGGCGGGCGCGGTTTAAGATTGCGGCACTGACGCGAGGCCTGTCGGGCACAAGGCAGGAATAGTATTGACGGCGTTCGTAATGGGCGCCGTCTTTGTTTGGAACGGCAACATCTTTTGACAAGGGCAAACCCATGCAATCCCCCGTGAACATGACGTCTCTTGTGACCGCAATGGCCGATGCCGTGATGGTTTGCGATGCCAAAGGCGAGATCACGCTGTGGAATCCCGCTGCCGAGCGCATGTTCGGATTTTCAGAGGTAGAAGCGCTGGGGCAATCGCTTGACCTGATCATTCCGCAACGCCAGCAACAACGCCACTGGGACGGCTACCACAAGACCATGCAAAGTGGAATAACAAAGTACGGCAACGACCTGCTCAAGGTGCCTGCGCTGCACAAGGACGGACATACCTTGTCGATCGCGTTCACGGTGTCCCTGCTGCATGGCCCAGATGGCAGCGTGAGTGGCATTGCGGCAGTCGTGCGTGACGAGACGGTTCGCTTTGCCCAGGAGCGCGACATGCGCAAACGGGTGTCGGAATTGCAAGCCCAATTGACGGCATTGAACGGCACGGGAGCCGCTGCATGAGCAAAGCCCTGGACGGTGTTCGCATCCTCGACTTCACCCACGTGCAGTCGGGCCCCACCTGCACGCAACTGCTGGCCTGGCTGGGCGCTGACGTCATCAAGGTGGAACGCACAGGCGGGGGCGATGCCACACGCGGCCAGTTGCGCGACATTCCTGGGGTGGACAGCCTGTACTTCACCATGCTGAACCACAACAAGCGATCCATCACGCTAGACACCAAAAATCCCAAGGGCCGCGATGTGCTGGATGCGCTCATCAAGCAGTGCGACGTGCTGGTTGAGAATTTTGCCCCCGGCGCCATGGACCGCATGGGCATCACCTGGGAACACATTCAAGCCATCAACCCGCGCATGATCGTCGCGTCGGTCAAAGGATTTGGCCCTGGGCCCTACGAAGATTGCAAGGTTTATGAAAATGTAGCGCAATGCGCTGGCGGATCGGCTTCGACCACCGGTTTTGACGACGGCCCGCCAATGGTCACGGGCGCCCAAATCGGCGACAGCGGCACGGGCCTTCACCTGGCGCTTGGCATCGTGGCAGCCCTGTACCAGCGCACCACCAGCGGGCGCGGCCAAAAGGTGCTGGCACCCATGCAAGACGCGGTTTTGAATCTGTGCCGCGTCAAACTGCGTGACCAGCAGCGCCTGGAGCGCACGCACACCATGCACGAATACCCGCAGTATCCGGATGGCAAGTTTGGCCAGGCCGTGCCGCGCGCCGGCAACGCTTCAGGCGGTGGGCAGCCGGGGTCTATCCTGAAATGCAAAGGCTGGGAAACCGACCCCAATGCCTACATTTATTTCATCACGCAAAGCGGCGTCTGGCCAGCTGTGTGCAAGGTCATTGGCGAGCCGGACTGGGTGGACGATGAGGCATTTGCCACGCCTGCCATGCGGTTGCTGCACTTGAAGCCGATCTTTGCACGGATCGAGCAATGGACCAAGACCAAGACCAAGTTCGAGGCCATGGACATCCTGAACCAATATGACATTCCCTGTGGTCCGATTTTGTCGATGAAGGAAATCGCCGAGGAGCCCGCATTGCGTGCCAGCGGGACCATCGTTGAGGTTGATCACCCCAAGCGTGGCAAATACCTGACCGTGGGCAACCCCATCAAGATGTCAGACAGCGCAACCGAGGTCACGCGTTCGCCGCTGCTCGGAGAGCACACCGACGAAATATTGACTCAACTGGGTTACGGCGCTGAGTTCATTGCAGACCTTCGCAGTGAACAGGTCATTTGATGAGCCCAGTCCGGCTGGCGGTCCAAGCCCGCAATGTGGCGTGAATGCCAGGCGCGCAATTAAAGAAAACCAATGAACCATCCCGTTATTCCCATTAATCTGGCCAACGATTCACGAGCCCGAAAGCGCCAGGCTCCCAAGGGACGCCGCGTTGACCCCGCCGCGCTGGTTGAAGTGCAACAGTTGCTGGGCGGTGCGTCGCGCCAGGCGGACCTGCTGATTGAACATCTGCACAAGATTCAAGACCACTTTGGCCATTTGTCGGCGGCGCACCTCGCAGCCCTGGCGCAAGAAATGCGCCTGCCGCAAACGTCCGTGTATGAGGTGGCGACTTTCTACCACCACTTTGATGTGGTGAAAGAAGGCGACGCGGCGCCCGCGCCGTTGACGGTTCGCGTCTGTGATGGACTTTCGTGTGAAATGGCGGGCGCGCAGGATCTGCTGAAGAAATTGCCCGCCATGCTGGGCCGTGACATACGCGTGATTGCCGCCCCGTGTATCGGCCGCTGCGAACAGGCGCCAGCCGCCGTGGTTGGGCAGAACCCGGTGGCAAATGCGAGCTGCGAGAAGGTCGCGGCCCTGATCGCGGCTGGCGAAGTTCGGCACATCCCGAACGGGTTTATTGATTTTTTCAGCTACCAGGCGGCGGGCGGTTACGAGTTGCTGAAGCAGTGTGTTGCAGGCAAGCGGAGCGTCGAGTCAGTCATGACCACCGTTGAAAACTCCGGCCTTCGGGGACTCGGCGGCGCCGGTTTTCCAACTGGCCGCAAATGGCACATTGTCCGTTCCGAGCCAGGCCCGCGCCTGATGACCGTGAACATCGATGAAGGCGAACCCGGCACCTTTAAGGACCGTGTCTACCTTGAACGTGACCCGCATCGGTTTCTGGAAGGAATGTTGATTGCCGCGTGGGCTGTCGGCATCTCGAAAATCTACATCTATTTGCGCGATGAATACCATGGCTGCCGTGCCTTGCTGGAAGCTGAACTGCAAAAACTTCGAGCGGCCCCTCCCATGCCTGACATGCCGCCGGTTGAATTGCGGCGCGGCGCAGGCGCCTACATCTGCGGTGAAGAATCCGCCATGATCGAATCGATCGAAGGCAAGCGCGGCATGCCACGCCTGCGCCCGCCGTATGTGGCCCAAGTCGGCCTGTTTGGGCGGCCCACTTTGGCGCACAATTTTGAAACCCTGCATTGGGTGCGCGAGATCCTGGAAAAAGGCGATGCCTGGTTTACCTCCTACGGGCGCAATGGACGCAAAGGTTTGCGCTCTTACTCGGTATCGGGTCGCGTCAGAAAACCCGGCGTCAAGCTGGCGCCTGCCGGGATCAATATTCAGGAACTGATCGATGAATATTGCGGCGGCATGCAGGAAGGGCAGACGTTTTATGGCTATCTGCCGGGCGGCGCGTCGGGCGGCATCTTGCCAGCCTCCATGAACAATATTCCGCTGGATTTCGACACCCTGCAGCCGCACGGCGGTTTCATCGGCTCGGCGGCGGTGATCGTTCTGTCTGACAAAGACACCGCTTCAGCGGCCGCGCGCAACATGATGAGCTTTTTCCAGCATGAATCCTGCGGGCAGTGCACGCCGTGCCGGGTTGGTACGGCAAAGGCCTCAAATCTGATCAACCAGCCGAAGTGGGATTTGCCCCTGCTGGCTGATTTGTCGCTGGTCATGCGCGACTCTTCCATTTGCGGCCTGGGCCAAGCGGCGCCGAACCCGGTGGACTGCGTTATCAAATATTTCCCGCAAGAGCTCAACTAAGGGATATCGACATGAACGCAATTACCCGCCAGGAGCTGGCTTTGCTCGACGCACCAGTGATCAGCTTCAGCCTCAACGGCCGTGACGTGAGCGCCCGAACCGATGAAACCCTGCTGAGCGTCGCCAAACGCGAAGGCATTGATATTCCTCACCTGTGTTTCAAAGAAGGCCTCGAAGCGGTTGGCAATTGCCGCGCCTGCATGGTTGAAGTCAATGGTGAACGGGTGCTGGCGCCGTCCTGCTGCCGTTTCGCCAGCGCAGGAATGAAAGTCACGACAGACAGCGAACGTGCCGTGGCGTCGCAAAAACTGGTGCTGGAACTGCTGCTGGCCGACATGCCCGAGACCGCCTACACCCGCCACAACGAGGTCGATCAGTGGGCCGCGAAACTGGCCGTCGGCAAGCCGCGCTTTGCCGCCCGTGCGCAGGTCAATCAAGACCTGTCGCACCCCGCCATCGCCGTGAATCTGGACGCCTGCATCCAGTGCACCCGGTGCCTGCGCGCCTGCCGCGACGAGCAGGTCAATGACGTGATCGGCCTGGCATTCCGGGGCGACGCGGCTAAGATCGTGTTCGACATGGACGACGCCATGGGTGCGTCCACCTGCGTGGCCTGTGGCGAATGCGTGCAGGCCTGTCCGACCGGTGCACTCATGCCCGCGCGGGAGGCGGCGTTGGTGGCCCCTGACAAGCAGGTCGAATCCGTCTGCCCTTATTGCGGCGTGGGCTGCCAGCTCACCTACAACGTCAAGGACGACAAAATTCTTTTCGTGGAAGGTCGCAATGGGCCAGCCAACCAGGGGCGCCTGTGTGTCAAAGGTCGCTATGGATTTGACTATGCGCATCATCCACAGCGCCTCACCAAACCATTGATTCGCCGAAAAGGCGCGCCCAAAACCGGCGACTTCACCATGGATCCGGACAACGTGCTGGAGATCTTCCGTGAAGCCAGCTGGGAAGAGGCGCTCGAATTTGCCGGCGGCAAGCTCAAGGAAATCCGGGACCAGTACGGCAAGAAGTCATTGGCTGGTTTTGGCTCAGCCAAAGGCAGCAACGAGGAAGCCTATCTGTTCCAGAAGCTGGTGCGCACCGGCTTTGGCAGCAACAACGTCGATCACTGCACCCGGCTTTGCCACGCCTCATCGGTGGTGGCGCTGCTCGAAGGCATTGGCTCGGGCGCCGTCTCCAACCCGGTCATGGATGTCACCAAAGCGGCGCTGGTCATCATCATCGGCGCCAACCCCACGGTGAACCACCCGGTCGCGGCGACCTGGATCAAGAACGCCGTCAACAACGGCACGCAACTGGTGGTTTTGGACCCGCGCAAGAGCGATCTGGCCCGGATTGCGCACCGCTTTTTGCAGTTCAAGCCCGACACCGATGTGGCCTTGCTCAACGCCATGATGAACGTCATCGTGACTGAAAACCTGGTGGACGCAAACTTCATTGCCAGCCGCACCGTGGGCTACGAGGATTTGCGCAAGAACGTCGAAGGCTATAGCCCCGAGCTGATGGCCCCGATTTGCGGCATCGATGCGGAAACCATTCGCTACGTCGCCCGCCTCTACGCCACGTCCAGGGCCTCCATGATTCTGTGGGGCATGGGTGTGAGCCAGCACGTGCACGGCACCGACAACGCGCGTTGCCTGATTGCTCTCTCGCTGATGACCGGCCAGATTGGCCGCCCCGGCACCGGCCTGCACCCCCTGCGTGGCCAAAACAACGTGCAAGGCGCGTCGGACGCGGGCCTGATCCCGATGATGTACCCCGATTACCAGCACGTCACCAACCCCCAGGTGCGGGCCAGCTTTGAAAAGGCCTGGCAAGTGCCTGCAGGATCGCTGGACGACCAGCCCGGCCTGACCGTGGTCGAAGTCATGCACGCCATCAAAAAGGGTGAAGTTCGCGGCATGTACGTCATGGGCGAGAACCCGGCCATGTCCGACCCCGACGCCAACCATGCACGCGACTCCCTGGCGGCACTCGACCACCTGGTGGTGCAAGACATCTTCCTGACCGAAACCTGCTACCTTGCCGACGTTATCCTGCCGGCCAGCGCCTTCCCCGAGAAAACCGGCAGCTTCACCAACACCGACCGCCTGGTGCAAATGGGCCGCCAGGCCATCAACCCGCCGGGCGATGCGAAACAAGACCTGTGGATCATCCAGCAAATCGCCGCCAAACTCGGACTGGACTGGCAGTACAGCCATGTCAGCGAAGTGTTTGATGAAATGCGCCACACCATGCCCAGCATTGGCGGCATCACATGGGAGCGCCTGGAGCGCGAACACGCCGTCACGTACCCCTGCAAGGTCGAAGGCGACCCCGGCCAGTCGGTGGTGTTTGTGGATGATTTCCCGCGCGAGGGTGGCCGCGCGCGCTTTGTGCCGGCCGACATCATCCCCGCCAATGAGCGGCCCGATGCCGATTACCCGCTGGTGTTGATCACCGGCAGGCAGCTCGAGCACTGGCATACCGGCAGCATGACGCGCCGCGCCACCGTGCTCGACGCCATCGAGCCCGACCCCATCGCGCTGATCCATCCGCTAGATCTGGACCAGATGGGCGGCCAGCCGGGCGATGTGGTCACCATCGAATCACGCCGTGGCAAGGTGGAGCTGTATGCCCGCGCCGACGACAGCTCGCCGCGCGGCTCCATCTTCGTGCCCTTCTGCTACTACGAAGCCGCCATCAACAAGCTGACCAATGCGGCGCTGGACCCATTCGCCAAGATTCCTGAATTCAAATACTGCGCCATCCGGGCTACTGTTGGCGGTGCAGCACCAAAGGCGAGCAGTTATGGCGGCGGGCAAATATTGGACAAGCTGGCGTCGTCGGCGCACCGGGAGCATTGAAGAAGACGGGTCGCGCCGGTGCCTGGCGCAGCCCCTTGGTACATCAGGCTGCCGAAAGGTGCTTGCCCGCAATCCCCGCCAGTTCAAACATCGTGACCTGAGGCTTGCCAAACACAGCGAGCAGTTTGGCATCGGCGTTGATGTTGCGCTTGTTGGTGGCGTCTTGCAGGTTGTTGGCCTTGATGTAATCCCACAGCTTCTTCACGACTTGCGGGCGTGAAACGGCTTCGGGGCCAATCACGGCAGCCAATGCGGGGCTAGGGTTGAGACCGGTGGCAGGCGTCTTCGGTTTGGCGGATGTTTTGCGCGGCGCCGCCTTTTTGGCGACTGCGGATTTCACGGGTGCCGTCTTCTTTGCAGCGGTTTTGGTAGCGGGCTTTGTGGCAGTTTTTGCCGCGGTAGTCTTGCCTGCCGCTGGTGTTTTTGCCGCAGCACCCGCTGCTGTTTTGCGCGGTGGGAACTTGCTCGGCGCAAACTCAAAATTGACCTTGCCGGCTTCTGCATCCCACGCCAACATGGCCTTGAAGCCCCGGCGCGTGCGCATGGAGACAAACTTGTCCAGCAAGTCGGTCTTGCCGGTTTCCAGCAGTTTGCTCATTTGCTCGCGCACGATCGGCTGCTGCAAAATAATCTGGCCGCTCTTGAAATCGCAGCTTGGTATCGCTTGCGCCATGGTTGGCACTGATTTTTCACAGACGTAATTCTTGCCAAGTTCGTAAACAGCAGCACCGCATTTGCGACAGGCACCCAGTGATTGCTGGGCCGAGAAATCAATGATCTCGCCGGATTCTTCGCCCTTTTTGTCGTCACCAAAGTCAAACTCCAGTTTGTAGTTTTTGGTGTCTTCGTCAAACTTGATGACCATCTCGGCGGTGAACGGCCAACCCGCTTTGGAGCGAAAGCCGTCCAGCGGGCCAATCCTTTTGTCGCGCAGAAATTGCTCAACCTCGGCCACTTCAAACGTGCGGCCTGCGGGTGTTTTGCCGAACGAGAAGCCACAGCCCTCTTCCGTGCCTGACTTGCCGGTGCAGGTGTAGCGGCGGTAGTTCTCCTTCACAATGCCGCCACAGTTCGGGCAGGGCGATTGCAGCGTGGCGTAGTCACCCGGTATGGTGTCGCGGTCGTATTCCTTGGCTTTTCTGACCATGCGCTCGGTCATGGCGGCAATCTCCGCCATGAAGCTTTCGCGGCTCAGCTTGCCGTGCTCCATCTGGTTGAGCTTGTATTCCCACTCGCCCGTGAGCTCGGCTTTGGACAGTTCTTCCACGCCCAGGCCGCGCAACAGGGTCATCAACTGAAACGCCTTGGCGGTCGGGATCAGCTCGCGGCCTTCGCGCAGCATGTATTTCTCGGCGATCAGGCCCTCGATGATGCTTGAGCGCGTGGCGGGCGTGCCCAGGCCTTTCTCCTGCATCGCTTCTCGGTGCTCGTCGTCTTCCACCGTTTTGCCGGCGTTTTCCATCGCGCCAAGCAAGGTCGCTTCTGAATAGCGGGCAGGTGGGCGTGTCGCCAGGCCTTTGGGTTCGACGGTTTCGGTGTTGACCTTCTCACCCGGCGCGACCGGCACCAGGCTTTGGCCTTTGTCGCCGTCTTTGGCGTCGGCTACTTCTTCAGCAGCTTCCTTGCCGTAGATCGCCAGCCAGCCTGGTTTGACCAACACCTTGCCTTC
>JANMCB010000492.1:0-2821 GCA_031360805.1 Rhodoferax sp. | reverse complement strand
TCGCTTGCGCACGTGTTCGCCCATTTTGCTGCGTGCACTTTCACCCGGCGAAATCTCAATCGGTTTGTTGCCGTAAAAAGGCATGTCGCGCTGCATCGCGCTGACGATGGCCCCCTGCGGGATGTTGCCCAGCGCCGGGCTCGCCACGGCCTCCAGCATGATGAAACGGCTGACGTGCCGGCCCGCCTCAAACACGTCATACTGCGTGTTGGTGTCGCCCGTGTAGGCGAGTGTCTGCGGGTGTGTGCTGGCAATGTGGAAGCCTTCCATGAAAGCCTCCTGCGCCAGCTTCCAGTTGCACGGCATGATCTTCGCGCCATGCACCGCCTTGTAGCGGTTTTCCAGATTGAAGACCTTGAAGTGCTCGGGCAAGATTTCAAGATAGGTTGAAAGTGGCTCACACAGCAGGTCGAAATTGATGAAGACAAATCCACCCCAGACGCCAACTTGCGCCTGCGGCAAGCAGAAACTCTTTCGATCCACCTGCGGGAAGTCCCAGGCGCTGGGCAGGCCAATCAGTGTGCCGTCCAACCCCCAAGTGAAACCGTGCACCGGGCATTTGAAATGGCGCACGTTGCCGCCTTCACAGCGCAGTTGCGTGCCCCGGTGCAGACAGGAATTGACATAGGCCTTGATCTCGCCACCCTCCCCATTCACGCCCACCGCAGCGGTGCGCACCACGATGAGTGAGTCGTGAACAATCTCGTACACCACATGGTCGCCCACGTTGGGAATTTCTTCCAGACGGCAGGCCATTTGCCAGGTTTTCCGCCAAACTTTTTCCACCTCCTGGTCATGCCAGGCCTTGGAAAAATAGCGGTCCATTGAAACGTCTGCCAGGCCAAGCTGGGTTGCAGGCGACTCCGTGCGCAGACAGTCCGGTGCAGGGTTCCTGTCCGTCGCCAGCACCTCCTGCACGCTTGGGCGCGGGCGAAACTGAATAGTCGATTCAGCGATCATGATTTTGCTCCAGCAAACACCCGCGCTAAGGTTGCGGCTTGGTGTAATCCGAGACCACGCGCCAGCGGCCATCCTGGATTTGCGAGACTCTTGAAGCATCGCTGCCAAGATGTTTGCTTGGGCCAAATGCGAATTCTGCGCTGCCAAATATGTCGGACGGAATCATGGTGGAATCCAGCGCCTTGATGAAACTCTCGGTGCTCAAGTTCGCCCCGGCCTTTTGCGCAACACGGATGAAGATGTCGATGATTTGATAGCCGTAAATCGACACCACACCCGGATCCTCGTTGAACTTGGTCTTGTACTTGTTGGCCCAGAACCGGATCGGTTGGGACGTTTCGTCCAGGTAAGGGTGCTGCACCGTCATGGTGGAATACATGCCGTCCATTGCCTTGCCTCCCAATTTGGGGATGAGGTCGGTGTAGGCAGCGTTGGCGCTCAAAAACGTGGGGTTGAAGCCGGTTTTGCGGGATTCGCCGATGGTGCCGATCGTCTCGCGGATGATGGTGCCGAGCACGACAAAATCGCAGTTGGCGGCTTTCATTTTGGCAACCTGCGACGAGAAATCTGTCGCGCCGCGCTTGAAAGAGGTTTTCTCAACGACTTCCATACTGATCGATTTCAGGCCCGCTTCAGCGCCGCGCTGAACTTCTATGCCAAAGTCGTCGTCCTGGTAAATGGTGCAAACCCGCTTTGCATTTTTCTCCTTCACGAGTTTGGGCAAGGCGGTTCGGATTTGGTCATAGTAGGTGACGGCAAACGAATACTTGAGCTTGTGAAACGGCTCGTACATGTCCCGCGCGGCTGTGATGGGCAAAAAGTTCATCACGTTTTTTTCAAACTGGACCGGCATCGCCGCGTTGTTCTGGGCCGTGCCGACGTGGCCGGCCATGATAAAAATCTTGTCCTGATTGACCAGCTTTTGCGCTCCAAGCACTGCCTTTTTGGGGTCGTACCCCGAGTCTTCCGTCAGCAGCTTGAGCTTGCGCCCATGCACGCCGCCCTGCTCGTTGGCTTCATCGATCCGAAGCTGCATGCCAAACTTGGCCTGCTTGCCAAAAGCCGCAAGTGGACCCGACATGTCCTGAATCGTGCCAACGATAATTTCGGTTTTGCTCACACCCTGTTGTGCAAATGAACTGGTGGCCGACAAAAACAGTGTGGCAAACAAGGCAATTGGTTTCAATTTCATGGCGGTTCCTTTTCCAAAGTTGGCAGACGTCCAGGCGGACGCCTAGCGATACATTTCACCAATTTGCGGGGCATACTTTTTCTCGACAAGTTTGCGCTTCAGCTTCATGGTGGGCGTCAGTTCCTCGTCCTCAGCGCTGAGTTGCGTGTCCAGCAGCCAGAACTTTTTGATCTGTTCGACCCTTGCAAACTTCTTGTTGACGCGCTCAATTTCGGCGTGCACAAGGGCCTGTACCTCGGCGGACTTTGTCAGACTGGTGTAGTTGGAAAACGGCACGTCGGCATCCTGCGCGAATTTCTCGACATTTTCCTGGTCAATCATCACGATCACGACCAGGTAAGGCCGCTTGTCACCCACTACCACCGCATCCGTGATGTACGGGGAGAACTTGAGTTCGTTTTCAAGCTCACTTGGGGTAATGTTTTTGCCACCCGCAGTGATGATGATGTCTTTCATGCGGTCGGTGATCCTGAAGAAGCCGTCGGCGTCTACTGAGCCCACGTCACCGGTGTGCAGCCAGCCGTCCTTGTCAATTGTCTCGGCTGTCTTTTCGGGCTGGTTGAGGTAGCCCATAAAAACGGTTGGCCCCCGCATCAGCAGTTCGCCGGTGGCTTCGTCGACGCGAACTTCCATGCCGTTGGAGGCCGGCCCAATCGTGCCAGGTTTCAT
>JANMCB010000483.1:0-10128 GCA_031360805.1 Rhodoferax sp. | reverse complement strand
TTCTACACCAAGCAGAAATCCATCATGCAGCGTTGGCCCGAGAGCATTGGCAAGGGGGCGGAGTTTGTGATGCCGACTTCCAAGTGACGGCTTGGTTTGGCCGACTTTGGTAGCACGTATCATCCCACCATCTTTTGTCTTGGGATCTGTCACGTGAATCGCCTTGTTCTGTTTCCAATCTGTGCTGCCGTACTTTCGCTCAGCGCGGGCTGCACCCGCATCGAAACCGGTGAAGTGGGTCTGCGGATCAACTTCGACAAAACCACCGACCCGACCGAACGCCTGCCTGGTTCTTTCAATCAGACGCTCATCGGCGACATTCTCACGTTCAAGATTCAGGATGTCGCGGTGGCCGTCGACAACATGACGCCGCTGGCGTCTGACAATTCCACCATCAAAGACTTTGACATGACGGTGGTCTATAACGTCAACCCGACGGCTGTGTCGGAGCTGTGGACCACCAAAAACAGAACCTTTCACGGCTTAAGCGACAAGAGCGGAGACATTTTGCTGATGCAAAACTATGTTGCGCTGAGTGCGCGCAACGCCGCCTACAAAGTTGCGCGCGAGTACGAGTCATTGAAGATGGCCGACAACCGCCAGATCATCGAACAGAAGATTCGAGAAATCATCATCAAGACCCTGACCGAAGAAAAACTGGCCGACAAGATCACGGTGTCGCAGATTCAGGTGCGCGCCATCACGCCGGCGGACGTCATTGTCGCCAGCGCGAATGAACTGGTACGTGCACAAAACGAGCTCAAAACCAAGGAAGTCGAAGTGCAAACTGCCAAAAAGGAAGCTGAGAGAATCGCCGCGTTGAACGCGAACGCAGGTGCCATCGGCTACATGAATGCCATGGCTAACCTGAAAATTGCCGAAGGCGTTGCCAACGGCAAAGTGCACAGCATTGTGGTGCCGTATGACTTCAAAGGCATCGTCAATGCGAAGTAATGCGTGACGGCGTGAAGTCGAGCAAAGTTAAAGCTACATTGGCACCATGAGCGACCTTCAATTTGACTACATCATCATCGGCGCAGGCACTGCCGGCTGCCTGCTCGCCAACCGCCTGAGTGCTGACGCCTCCAAACGCGTGCTGCTGATCGAAGCGGGGCGCAAGGACGATTACCACTGGATTCACATCCCCGTCGGCTACCTGTACTGCATTGGCAACCCGCGCACCGACTGGCTTTACAACACAGAGCCGGAAGCGGGCCTGAATGGCCGTGCGCTGCGCTACCCGCGCGGCAAGGGGTTGGGCGGCTGCAGCAGCATCAACGGCATGATTTACATGCGCGGGCAGGCACGCGACTACGACCAATGGGCGCAACTGACGGGCGACACCGCCTGGACGTGGAACAACGCGCTGCCATATTTCAAGCTGCACGAGGACTACCACAAGGGTGCTGACGCGATGCATGGCGCGCGCGGCACGGCGCCAGAATTGATGGCGACGGCTGCTACGCCCTACCAGAAGCTGCTGCGGGGCCGAAACGCAGGCGGCGAGTGGCGCATCGAGAAAGCCCGCATCCGCTGGGACGTGCTGGATGCCTTTTCGCAAGCCGCGCAGCAGGCCGGCATTCCAGCCAGCGACGACTTCAACCGGGGCAACAACGAAGGCGTGGGCTACTTTGAAGTGAATCAAAAGTCCGGCTTTCGCTGGAACACTGCCAAGGCGTTTTTGCGGCCGACTTGTTACGCACGACCCAATTTCGAAATGTGGACGGCGGCCCAGGTCTCAAGGCTGGTCCTTGAAACCCGACCGGATGGCAGCCAGGTCTGCACCGGCGCGCAGGTTTGGGCCACCGATGAACTGGTGACGGCGACCGCCCGGTGCGAAGTGCTGTTGTGTGCCGGCAGCGTGGCCACGCCGCAAATATTGCAACTCTCTGGCATTGGGCCTGCTGCACTCTTGAAGCAGCATGGCATCGACGTGGTGGTTGATGCGCCGGGAGTGGGCGCCAACTTGTCGGATCATTTGCAGATACGCGCGGTGTTCAAGGTCGAAGAGGTGAAGACCCTCAACACCATGGCCAGCAGCCTTTGGGGCAAGGCGAAAATAGGGCTGGAGTATGCCCTGAAGCGCACCGGGCCAATGAGCATGGCACCAAGCCAGTTGGGCGCTTTCACCAGGAGCGACCCAAGCCAGCCCTACCCGAACATCGAGTACCACGTGCAACCGCTCAGCCTGGAGGCGTTTGGCGAGCCCCTGCACAGCGTCAATGCTTTTACAGCCAGCGTCTGCAACCTGAACCCGACGAGTCGGGGCACGGTGAACATCAAAAGCAACAGGTTTGAAGATGCGCCCGCCATCGCACCCAATTACTTGAGTACCGACGCCGACCGCAAAGTGGCCGCTGATTCGCTGCGGGTCACCCGGCACATCGTCGCGCAACCGGCACTGGCCAAGTACAAGCCGGTGGAATGGAAGCCCGGCACAGAGTTTCAGACCGATGACGACCTGGCCCGATTGGCGGGCGACATCGCCACAACGATTTTTCACCCGGTAGGCACCACCAAAATGGGCCGCCTGGACGACCCGATGACGGTGGTGGATTCGCGCCTTCGCGTGCGCGGCAAAAACGGCCTGATTGCGGGTCTGCGCGTGGTCGATGCCGGTGTGATGCCGTCCATCACCAGCGGCAACACCAATTCGCCGACATTGATGATTGCCGAGAAAGCCGCGCAATGGATATTTGAGGACGCCATGGCGACAACCTGAAAGGGTAAGTACCAATGCGTCTAATAGGGGCATTTCCTAAACTCGGCACACTCGCCACCGGGCCACAAGCCTCGTACGCAAGAGAGGCCGAGGAGACAGCCCAAATCAACAACATCGACATTCGCGTGCCCACCGCTCGCACGCACTGAGAAGGCATCGGCAATCCCGGTGTCTTTTTTTTGCCTTATCGTCAGGCTAGCGGCGATTCAGGGGTGCTTTGACAGCAAAATAATTAACCTGCAGGTTAATTTTGAACGCCAAAACAGCGAAATCGCCGAAAAAATCGGTCAAAAAGGCATCTAGCCCTGGTATTATATAAATAGTTTGCTATTTATATAATAGCATTTTTGACTCGCACCTAATTTGCTGGTTTTGATGCCGCCAACGCTGGCACCGCGCTGGCAGGCAACATCCGTGCAGGAGAAACCGGTAAAAGGGCTGCAGGCGCCGCAGTCGGCATCGCCGTCAAAGGGGCCACCACCGACACAGCGGGTGCCGAGACCCCTGCCAGAGGCCAGGGCATGTCGGCAACCAGACGCGGCTTGCCAATCGGCGCAGTGGCTTGCGCTTTTTGCACCGCAGCGATGTCTTCAAGGCTGGGGTATTGGCCCAACAGCCAGTAGTCGAACACCCGCCGCGCAATCGGTGCCGAGTTCTGCGAACCAAAGCCGGCGTTTTCGACAATGATGGCCAGCGCAATTTTCGGATCGTCCGCCGGGGCGAACGCCACGAACAGCGCGTGGTCACGGTGGCGCTCGTCGATCTTCTTGGCGTCGTACTTTTCGTTGCTCTTGATCGCAATCACCTGGGCCGTGCCAGTCTTGCCGCCGCTGGTGTAGCCTGCGCCCCTGAAGGCGCTTGCGCCGGTGCCCTCAATGTTCACGCCGACCATGGCATGGCGAATGACGTCGATATTGGCCGGCTTGGCGACAGATTCCCCAGCGGCCTGGCGCTCCGTGGTGGCCATCGAACGGGTCATCACATCAACCACTTCCTTGACCAGATGCGGCTTCATCTTGATGCCATTGTTGGCCAGCGTAGCGGTGGCCGAGGCCAGTTGCAGCATGGTGAAATTGTTGTAGCCTTGGCCGATGCCCAGCGAAATGGTTTCACCCAGGTACCACTTTTGCTGGTCGGCGCGCTTGAACGCTTTTTTCTTCCAGTCGGTCGAAGGCAGCAGGCCACGCACCTCACCAAAGATGTCAATGCCGGTCAGGTCGCCAAAGCCCAGCCGCTTCAACTGCGCGTGCATCACATCCACGGTCATGTCATTGGCCAGGATGTAGTAATAAGTGTCACAGGACTGGACGATGGAGCGGTACATGTTGACAGTGCCGTGTCCGCCCTCCTTGTCATCGCGAAAGCGATGCCCGCCGAACATGAAGTAGCCAGGATCGCTGATCGTTTGTTCGGGCGTTCGCGCACCGGTTTCCAGTGCCGCCAGCGCCATGAAGGGCTTGTAGGTCGAACCCGGCGGGTAGGTGCCGCGCAGCGCCCGGTTCAGCAAGGGTTTGTCGGGCGACTCGTTCAGCGCCTGCCAGCTCTCGGTGTCAATCCCCTCGACAAACAGGTTCGGATCAAACGTCGGCTTGCTGACAAATGCCAGCACCTCGCCGGTCTTGGGTTCTATCGCAACCAGCGCCCCGCGCCGCTCCCCAAACAGGTCTTCCACCATTCTCTGCAGCTTGATGTCGATCGACAGCTTCACCGTGTTGCCGGGCGTTGACGGGTTGCTGGCCAGCTTGCGCACAGCGCGCCCACCGGCCGAGGTCTCGACCGAATCAACGCCGGTCGTGCCATGCAGTTGCGCCTCGAAACTCTGCTCGACACCGAGCTTGCCGATGTATTCGGTGCCGCGGTAGTTGGTCTGGTCTTCGTCGGACCAGTCGTCCATGGTCTTTTTCTCGGCCTGGTTAACGCGTCCGATGTAGCCAATCACGTGGCTTGCCGTTTCACCGTGCGGGTAATTGCGAAACAGCCGCGCCTTGATGTCCACGCCGGCAAAGCGGTAGCGTTGCACCGCAAACTTGGCCACTTCTTCATCAGTCAGCCGGGTGCGGATCGGCAGCGACTCAAAATTGCGTGATTCCTCCAGCAGCTTCTTGAAGCGCCTGCGGTCGCGCGGTGTGATGTCCACCACCGTGGTCAGTGCGTCTATCGTTTGCTCGATGCTGGCCACTTTGGACGGCATGATTTCCAGCGTATAGGCAGAGAAATTGGTCGCCAGAACGATGCCATTGCGATCCAGAATCAGGCCCCGGTTGGGCACGATGGGGACAATCGCCGTGCGGTTGTTCTCGGCCTGCTCCTTGAGGTCCTCGTGGCGCACGATCTGCAGGTACGACAACCGGGCTGCAAGCACCGCAAAACACACCACAACCCCAAGGCTGGCGATCAGCACCCGCGCCCGAAACCGGGCCAGATCCGCTTCAACGTTGCGCAGTTCAGTCATCTGGAATCACAACAAGAGAATGGGCAATTTTTCGACGGGCCGCCCCTAGAAAAATTAGCCCCCGCGGGGAGCAGCGACCACACGAAGTGGGAGAGCGTGGGGGCCATCTCATAAGGGTCGGTTGGCATCAGGGTTCGGTGCGCGGCGCTGCGGCACCAACAACAGGATGCTGACCACCGGCCACAGCGCCATCTCGATCAGGGGTGCAGCCAGCATCAGAATGCCCGGAAAGCTGCCGCCACCGGTCATGCGCACGATCAGTTCAATGGCATGGGCCGCGACAAACAGCGGCAGGACCTGAATTGCCTGCGACGGCACACTGAACCACAACAGGCGCCGGTGTATGGCGATGGCCAAAAAACTCAGCACCGTGTAGGCCAATGCGTGCTGGCCCAACAGTGAACTTTGGTGCACGTCCATGCAAATGCCAAAGAAAAAGGCAATGCCAATCCCTACACGCTGAGGCTGATGCACACCCCAGAAAACCAGCACCAGCGCCAGCACATCAGGAACCCAGGCGGCGCGCCCCCAAAGCCCCATGTTCTGAAGCATGTTCAGCGCCAATGCCAGCAGTAAACTGACGGCAATGAACAGTGGATTGGCTGGCAGCAGCAGTTGCTGCCCTTGGCGCATGATCATGGCTTGGCCTTTGAGGCGGTGCCAATCGGGCGGGCGGCTTTGTGGCACGTCATTTTTTGGCCGCCTTTTTGTTGCCTGCTTTTGCTGCCGGTTCCGCCACAGGCCGTTCAGCCACCTGAGGGGTCACAGGCGTCAGCACCATGACGTGTGCAGTGGCGGCAACCTGCGCGAGTGGCCTGCCATAAATGCGGGCGAAGGCGCTGTCGGGCCGCAGTTCAACCCGCTCCACCTGGGCCACCGGCAACCCTGGCGGGTAAACCGCATCGACGCCGCTGGTGGTCAACAAATCGCCCGCCTTGACGTCGGCGTTGGCGGCCATGTAGCGAAGCTCCACCATGCCGGCATTCACGTTGCCATCGCCAAAGGCGATGCCGCGCGCGCCGGTGCGGGTGTTCAGTACCGGAATGACCTGGTCGCGGTCCGTCAACAACGTGACCTCGCTCACTGATGGGTAGACGCGGGTGACCTGGCCAAGAACGCCGGTTTCGTCCATCACCGGTGACCCGGGCGCGACGCCGCTCGTCAGCCCCCGGTCAATGATCACCTTGCGGGTATAGGGGTCCGCGGCGTCATACAGCACCTGCGCCGCCTGCGCAGGCGTTTCGATGCGATCGCGCAGTGCCAGCAACAAACGCAGCCGGTTGTTCTCAAGCGTCAACTGCTCGACCTGGCTGGCGCGCTGGGACAACTGCCCCAGCTTTTGCCGCGCCAGCTCTTCGCCCGATTGCGCAGCCTGCAGTGTCTCGACATACTTGCCCGCCCCTTGCGTCCAAAGGATGGGTTGCATCACCGCCCACTGCACCGGCCGCAAGGCGCTGGCCACGACAACACGCAAGGGCTGCGTGATCTTGAACCGGGTGTCCGCCACCATCAGGAACAAAGCCATGGCGCTGAATACCGTCAACTTGGACAGCGCAGATGGGCCCTGTCTGAAAAACGGCGGGGGCGTGCGGTCAAGGGTCCCTAAGGGCATGGTGAGGCAGGCCAGATGGCGGGTGTGCGCTGCGCCCTGGGCAAGTGGCGTGAATCAAAGCGCGCCATGGGTCAGCGCCAGAGCGTCATTCCGACGTGAAAATCGACCCCATGCGATCCATGCGCTCCAATGCAATGCCACATCCACGCACCACGCAGGTCAACGGGTCCTCGGCCACCAGCACTGGCAGCCCGGTTTCTTCGGCCAGCAGACGGTCCAGATCACGCAACAGCGCGCCACCGCCGGTCAGCATCATGCCGCGGTCAGCAATGTCAGCACCGAGCTCGGGCGGGGTTTGCTCCAGCGCATTTTTCACAGCCGAAACAATGTTGTTCAGCGGGTCGGTCAGCGCTTCAAGAATTTCGTTGGACGAGATCGTGAAACTGCGCGGCACGCCTTCCGACAGATTGCGCCCACGCACTTCCATTTCCTTGACTTCGCTGCCCGGGAAAGCCGAGCCAATGCTTTTCTTGATCGCCTCAGCGGTCGGCTCGCCAATCAGCATGCCGTAATTGCGCCGGATGTAATTGATGATGGCTTCGTCAAACTTGTCACCCCCGACCCGCACGCTGCCTTTGTAGACCATGCCGCCGAGCGAAATCACGCCGACTTCAGTCGTCCCACCGCCAATGTCCACCACCATGGAGCCGCTGGCCTCGGACACGGGCAGACCCGCGCCAATCGCAGCCGCCATCGGCTCTTCAATCAGATACACGTCACTGGCGCCCGCGCCCAATGCCGACTCGCGAATGGCACGTCGCTCGACCTGGGTCGAACCACAGGGCACACAAATGATGATGCGCGGGCTGGGCCTGAAGATGCCGCGCGGATGCACCATCTTGATGAACTGCTTGAGCATTTGCTCGGTGACGGTGAAATCGGCGATCACACCGTCTTTCATGGGGCGAATTGCCTCGATATTGCCCGGCACCTTACCCAGCATCGCCTTGGCTTCCTTGCCAACTGCCTGGATGGTTTTTTTGCCTTGGGGGCCACCTTCGTGGCGAATCGCGACGACCGAGGGCTCATCCAGAACAATGCCCTTGTCACGAACAAAAATCAGGGTGTTGGCTGTGCCAAGGTCGATCGCCAGGTCGGTTGAAAAATACCGACGGAATGCGCTAAACATCAAAAATCCTCTCGGGCACGACGTGCGCTTCGGCGCGTCATCGCCATATTTGCCAATTCCAACATGAACTTTTGGCGCCTAAACAGGTTTATCCGGGTTTATCCGCCCACTTGACAGGTGCGTGAGCGACCCGAGCGCCAAAGGCGGGATAATACCCTATCGCCCATGAACGACCGGCACGCGCAGTGTCGATTCTGGCTGATTTACACCCGGTTTCACCTCAATTTTCACCATGTCACTGACATCTTCTGATATTTCCCGAATTGCCAACCTGGCCCGGCTTGAACTGGGCTCGCAAGAAAGCCGACGCATGCTGTCTCAAATCAATGGTTTTTTTGACATCGTCGAAAAAATGCGCGCCGTGGACACCCGAGGCATCGAGCCTTTGGCGCACCCTTTTGATGCATACCGTCAAGCCCAGGCTGACATGGCGCTGCGTCTGCGCGAAGATGTCGCCAGTGAGTCCAACGACCGGGACGCCAACCAGCAGAGTGCGCCGGCCGTCGAGCGTGGCCTGTTTTTGGTCCCCAAGGTGATCGAATGATGGCGGTCAACTCTACCTCACTGCACGACCTGACGGTCGCGCAACTGCTGGTGCAACTTGAGTCACGACAAGTTTCGGCGGTTGAACTCGCGCAGCATTTTCTGGCGCGCGCCAAAGCGAAAGAATCGCTGGGCACATTTGTGGCCATCGACGAAGAAGTCACCCTTCGCCAGGCCCTGGCGGCAGACCAGCGCCGCGCCAGTGGGAAGGCAGGGCGGCTTGACGGCATCCCGATGGCGCACAAAGACATTTTTGTAACCCGGGAGTTTGTCACCACTGCGGGCTCCCGGATGCTCAAAGGGTACCGGTCACCATTTGACAGCACGGTGACCGGCAAGCTGGCAGACGAAGGCGTCGTGACACTCGGAAAGCTCAATTGTGACGAATTTGCAATGGGCTCCAGCAATGAAAACTCTGCTGTTCCCCCATTGGGCCACGATCAACCCATTCCGGTGCAGAACCCGTGGGATTTGACCCGCATCCCCGGTGGCTCCTCCGGCGCCAGCGCAGCGGCTGTGGCGGCCCGCCTGATCCCAGCGGCCACCGGGACCGACACCGGCGGCTCGATTCGCCAACCCGCTTCCTTTTGCGGGATCACCGGCATCAAGCCGACCTATGGCCGTGCCTCGCGCTACGGCATGGTGGCCTTTGCGTCCAGCCTGGACCAGGCCGGCCCCATGGCCCGAACCGCCGAAGATTGCGCGATGTTGCTCAGCACCATGTGCGGGCCCGATCTGGACCGCGACTCCACGTCGCTGGATGTGCCCGCTGAAGATTTCACGCGATCACTGAATGCCTCAATTGACGGCCTGCGCATTGGCATTCCGGATGAATTTTTCGGCGAAGGCCTGTCAGCTGACGTTCGCACGGCGGTTGACGCGGCGTTGAAGGAATACGAAATGTTGGGCGCCAAACTGGTCGCGGTTTCCCTGCCGCGCACCGAGCTGTCGATTCCGGTTTATTACATCATCGCGCCGGCCGAAGCGTCGAGCAACCTGAGCCGTTTTGACGGCGTGAAATTTGGCCACCGAGCGGCCCATTACACCGACCTGGCCGACATGTACAAGAAGACCCGCGCCGAAGGTTTTGGCGATGAGGTCAAGCGCCGAATCATGATCGGCGCCTACGTGCTTTCGCACGGCTACTACGACGCCTACTACCTGCAGGCGCAAAAAATACGCCGCATGATTGCCGATGATTTCCAGAATGCGTTCAAGCTGTGCGATGTGATTGCCGGGCCGGTAGCTCCCACCGTCGCCTGGAAAATCGGTGAAAAATCAGACGACCCGGTGGCCAATTATCTGGCGGATATTTTCACGCTGCCAGCATCCTTGGCGGGTCTGCCCGGCATGAGCCTGCCTGCCGGTTTTGGCGCCGGGGGCATGCCTGTGGGTCTGCAACTGATTGGCAACTATTTGCAGGAATCAAAACTGCTCAACGCGGCGCACCGGTTTCAGCAGGCGACAGATTGGCACGCGCGCAAACCAATTTCTTTTTGAGGCCGCCATGGAAGATTATGTAGACGCTGCTCAACGTCATTTTCAAGACGCGAAACTTCTGCATGTGCAGGTGCCAAGCAGATTGGCAAATGCTAGTCACTTGTACGGCATCGCCGCTGAGTGCGCTTTGAAATGCATCATGCGTGGCGCTGGAAATCGCGGCAAAGTGC
>JANMCB010000478.1:0-3881 GCA_031360805.1 Rhodoferax sp. | reverse complement strand
CAATGGTTTGAAGTGCCATGTTTTCCACGACCACAGTGGGAGTTTGTGTGGCCAGAAGTGACAGTGCGTTTTGCAAGCTGGTGAGGTCACCCTCAACCCGCAAGTCGATGGAAATGCGGTCAAACTTGCCATCTTCCTTGGGCGGCAGGACCTGAATACTGCTGATGTCAAGTTTGCTGTCTGCAAACAGGGTGCGGATGCGTTGCTGGGCATCGTTGGCGGCTTGGGTTGCGTCTTGCGTTACCGGGTAAGCGTGACGCGCCAACTGCTCTTTAGCCTGAACCACCAGTGACTTCATGTCTGCCTGGCGCTCCATGAGACCGACCAGACGCGCGTAGCGGGGTTCGGCATCTGCCAGGCGGGCTTGAGCGCGCTGGTGAAGGGTGTACAGGTACAGGCCGCCACCCACCAGCGGCACCAGCAGAGCCAATACGGTCAATGCCTGCAACCAGGCAATCCGGTTCATTCGCAACTGGGTCACAGTGCGCCCCTTAATTGGGCCGGGTCCAGCATGAACTCGATGGTGAACTGCTCGCGCGGCGCGCCCAGGGGCTTGGTCGCCGGTACCGGCGCCTTCACATCGCGCAAACCTGTGGTGCTGCCGAGCTGCTTCATCAGCGACGCTGCATTGGCAGTTTGTCCGGTCATGGTGACTTTCAGGCCTTGAATTTGCAGGCTCAGAAGCGAGGTGTCGTCCGGCAACGCCTGTGTGATCAGCGTTAATGATTGCAAGGGTGCAACTGGCTTGTCTACCAGCTTGTTGAGGCTGGCAACCTGCTCCGATGCACGCAAGAGCGATTCGCGCTGCGCAAGCACCGGGCCGGCCTTTTTGGCGGCAATCGCAAGGGCCTGGTCAGCTTGAAGAGACTTGAGATACAAGCGGATCGTCGGTGTTGCAGCGATGGCGACGGCCAGCCCAAGTGCCATCAACATTAGCATGGCGCTCGCCCAACGCCAGCCCGCATCCTGTTGCTGCCGCCTGCCTTCAGCAAACCCCGGCAGCGCCAGGTAGCCGGATTGTGCAACCACATCGGTTCCGCCCGACACCCAGACTTCAGCGCTTTGAAGTTGGAGCTGCGGATGCGTCGCTTCAAGATGCTGGGCAATCAGTTTGCGCGAGGTCATGACCACTTGCGCCAGCATGTCAGTAGGTGTCTGCCGCCCCATTTGGTGCGTCCAAACGACATCATCCGGCGAAAACGGGCTCAACGAGCCTACCTCCAGCGCCAATGCAGCTTGTGCTTCAGCGGCTTGAAGCCTGGGCAACCTGACATCGCGGCGAAGCAGAATTGATTCAGGCAGCAACACCGCCTCAAAGCGCGCCGCTCGGGCACGGGATTTGTCGTGAATCAGGGCAGCGTTGGCGCCCCGGCTCAGGGCCGGCCCTCCTTTGGGCAGCCAAAGCCGCACATCGGATTTCGGCCAAAGCCATGCGACCACGGGCCAATTGAGCATCGCCCGCCAAGCCACCAGCAGGTCGCGACCGATTGAATTCAGATCGAGCCCGAAGAAGCCAGCCTGCGAACTGGTTTGATTCTGTGTTGGGGGCAAGGCAGCCATCGTGGTTCTAATTTTCCGTCTGCGGGCTAGATAACTGGCAAAAGCGACTGTTGGGTGGCCAGCACCCGCCAAGGCAAGCCGGACCGCGGATCAACCCCCCAATACACGTGCCAAGCCCGCACCGCAGCGCCGCCGCCCGGGAGGTCGATTTGAACTTGAAAACGCAAACTGCGTGATGAGGCCATTTCAATGTGTTCGGGTTTAAGCAGGGTGATGTCCATGGCGACCGGGTCGGCGTTGCGCCGGGATTCCAAAGCGGCCGCACGGGCCACGTCGCCGCCGGCCAAGATTCTCAGCACCCCCGATGGGGCTGCAAGCGCGTTGACGCGTCCGCTACCTTCTTTGAGATCGGCTGTGACCAAGCCAGCCACTTTAGCATAGAGGTCGTAGGTCATTTGAGGCACCCGTAACAAGTCTTCCCTGGCATCGAACCCCTGTTCACGACCTTTGACGTTCTTGAGCTGGCGCCATTCCAGGGTTGCCTGAGCCAGGCTTTGCGCTGCATCGGGGGCCAACTCACCGCCATATCGGTAAAGGTCTGCCAAAAGTACCACGCTGGCGCGGTTGATATCAATCAAGCCATTTAAAGGCACCACCCGCACTTCATGGGCAGTGCCTTCAAACAGCACCGGAACGGACTGTATGGCGGCCCTTGGTTCAATTTTCAGGGCCTGTAAATTTTGCAATGCCATCAAAATGGCCGCATCCGCCGACGCACTGGCCACCAGGGTCTGGCGTTGCAAACCGACGGTTCGAACTTCGCTGCGCACCGATTGCACCACGCCCGTGATGATCAGCCCCATGGCGGCGACCAGCCACAACACGGCGATCAAAGCGACGCCCCGGTCTGAACTGCGGGCTGAAACAGTCACCTTGACAGTCACCTTGCGCCTCCAACGACCACTTGGCTGACGCTGCCATCGCTTTGCAACAGCGGGCGCAATGCCAACGTCCACTCAGGCCATTCGCCCTGTCCATCTTCAATCCGCAAGCGCAAACGCTCTGGCAACACATCGTCAACCGGCCAGCCAGTTTGCCAGCCTTGTGGCCAAGTAACGGTCGCCGCGCGAGCGCGGGGCGGCAAGCCCTCGGCCTCGACGCGAATGCTCTGGACGCCAGTGACCAAAACCCGGGAATCGGCCTGCGTCCAGTCGGGAATGGCGCCATCGGGCAACCACGGTGTAAAGCGAAGTACGAGGTCGCGGCCCGCGCCAGTCACTTCCATGGCCAGCCGGAAAAAATGGCGGCCGCCAACATCAGGGCGGGCAGGCATGACCCCGATCCACGTCAGGCTGTCCGGGAATGCCTCGAATGGAACGACTCTTTTGCCGGTCGCGCCCGGTGCGTCGACCACCGTCGAAGATACACGTGACAAGGTTTGTTGCAAAAAAGCGCGCGCCACTCGGATTTCATCCAGCCGGTTGAGGCGCTGATCAATCTTGCTTTCGGTCTGCGCCATGGTCCGCAAAGCCGAAACCAGCCCGATCATGATGACCGACAGCAGCGTCATGACCACCAGCAATTCGATCAAAGTGAATCCCGCTTGCCTGGTGCTCAAGCGGTGACCCTTCAAATGCGTCACGGTTTGACCTCCAGGGGGCCGGGCTTGCGCTCTGGCAGCAGGGTGACCACTTCAAACTGGCCAGGGCGAGACCCTGCTGACCAGGACACCGCCAGCCTGATGGTGTGAAGCGGTACTGCCTGCAAAATATTGATACCGCTGTTGAATGGCGTGCTTCGAACCTGCCATTTAAAGCCAGCCGATTCCCCATCTTCGTTCCAGCCATTTTCCAGAACGCTGCTGTGGCTTGCCAGAAGCGACTCTGCCAGCCAGCCCGCCTGCTGATTTTGAACCGCGTCGCTCACGTTTCTGGCACTGCCACCCGCCACCCGGTAGAGCAAGCCCAGTGAAAGCGCCATGATTGAGAACGCCACCAGCAACTCCAGCAGGGAGAATCCGCGCTGGTTCGCCGGTTTTTGCGGGTGCTTGGGTAACTTGAACCGCATTGTCATGGGGTATGCGGCTCTTGTGTGATGTGCCCAAACAACCAGTCCACCTTGATGTTCACACCGGAACCGGATTGCCTGACAAGCTCAATGGTGCCGCCCGACGAGCCACCCTCAGGCGTGAACACGATGGCGGGTGACGGATTGCCACCTTGGGCTTCAGTTTTCCCGATCGTGGCTTTGATGTCCAGCGACGGTGGAACGGCTTTGAAAGGCCGCCCTTCAATGCCAAACTGACGATCTGCCAGATTGACACGAAACACCACGGTTTGTCCGAATGCCTGTGCCTGCTGTCGCGCCTGTCGAAGGTCAAC
>JANMCB010000471.1:0-35573 GCA_031360805.1 Rhodoferax sp. | reverse complement strand
CAGCTTGCTCAAAGTATGCAGCGATCCTTCCCAGTCTTTGCGCGGCTCGTGCGGGAAAACAGTTGATGTTTCAACGAGCTTGCCGGTTGAGTCCACCACCGCTACCTTGACTCCGGTGCGAATGCCCGGGTCCAGCCCCATCACAACTCTTGGCCCGGCTGGGGCAGCCAGCAGGAGGTCACGCAAGTTGTCCGCAAACACTTTGATGGCCACCTTTTCGGCCGCTTCTCGCAAGCGCGCGAACAAATCGCGCTCGGTAGACAGGCTGAGCTTGACGCGCCAGGTCCAGGCGACGCATTTGCGGATCAAATCGTCTGCAGGGCGACCCATGTGGCTCCAGCCCAGCATCATGGCGATTCGGGCTTCTGCAAGGGTTAATGCAGGTTTGACAGCAGCGGTTGCACCCGGCTTCGTAGCACTGTTTGTCGCGGGCCTGGCAGTGTTGTCAAGGGCAGGGCTAACGGATTCTGCAAGCACCAGCTTGGCATCCAGAATATCCAGTGCGCGGCCCCGAAAAACCGCAAGGGCACGGTGCGAGGGAACCCTGCCGATCGGTTCTTCATAGTCAAAATAGTCCCGAAACTTCGCCGCATCAGCACTGGTTTCGTCCTTGCCGGTCATCAACGTGGCTTTGAAGAATCCCTCGTGCCAAAGCCATTCACGAAGGCTTTGCACCAGTGCAGGGGTCTCAGCCCAACGCTCGCTCAACAAGTCCCGAACGCCGTCCAGCACCGCCGAAACGGTCGAAAAATCGGTTTGTTTGTCTTCACCTTCAACCACCGGTTTAAGTGGTTGCAAGAAAGCCAGCGCTTCGTTGGCCGGGTCGCGCTGCGGATCTGTTAACAGGGCATCGGCCAAAGGCTCCAACCCTGCTTCACGGGCCAATTGCCCCTTGGTACGCCGTTTGAGCTTGAACGGCAGGTAAAGGTCTTCCAACGCCTGCTTGGTGGGTGCAGCAACCAGCGCCGCCATCAGAGTCGGCGTCATCTTTGCCTGCTCCTCAATACTGCCAATCACCGATTTCAGGCGATCCCGCAGTTCACGCAGATAGGCCAACCGTGCCTCAAGTTCGCGCAGCTGGATGTCGTCCAGCCCGCCAGTCGCCTCTTTGCGATACCGGGCAATGAAGGGTACGGTGGCCCCAGAGTCGATCAATTCAACTGCCGTTTGAACCTGCTTGGCCTGAACCCTGATTTCCAGCGCAATTTGCGCGATGATTTTTTGCATGAAGGTAAGAAACGCCGAACAATTGCCGACAGATAGTTTGAATGGCAAGGCATCCGAGGGCGCGAGTTTGCCACAAGCCAAGGGCCAGATGGGCTGTAGCAACAGACCAAAACATCACAATCTTGCTGAAAGATATCTGATCATGAAACACTTTGTCATTCAATTTGTTCGGCCTGCGGTTTTTTGCGCACTTGCAGCCCACCTGCCAGCGGCACTGGCTGCCGAGGGCTGTGCCGCACAGTCCGCAGCCTACCTGACGCCAGTCCTGGAGTTTTACACGTCCGAAGGTTGCAGTTCATGCCCACCAGCCGACAAGTGGCTCTCCACCCTTAAGCCGCTCGCAGCCGACAATGGCGCAGTGATCCAGGCTTTTCATGTGGGTTATTGGGACTACATTGGCTGGGTCGACCGCTTTGCCAGCCCGGCCCATACGATTCGTCAGCGAAAAATTGCAGCAATCAACCGGCTGGATTCCATTTACACACCACAGGCGGTCCTAAACGGACGTGATTGGCGGGATTGGGGTCGCATGCCTTCCCGCAGAGAGCCGGCGGGCGCGAGCATAGCCCTGAAGCAGGTGGCAGCAGATCAGTTTGAGGCAACGGTCACGCCCCATGTCGGCGCTGGTGGCGGTTCGGGTGAAATCTGGTCGGCCTACTGGAGCGTCACCGAGCATGGGCATAGCTCCAAAGTCAAATCAGGGGAAAACGCGGGTGAGTTCCTGCAGCACGATTTCGTTGTTCGCCAGTACACTCCTGTTGGCGACTATCCCATGGGTTCCAAGGCACCACAGAAGCTCAACTGGCGAAGCATCGCCGCCACGCCCGGGCATCCCCGACGGATCAACCTGGTCGTGTTCGATCCCAGAACCGGCAAGACCTTACAGGCCGTATCAGCAAGCTGCTGACCTGTAAGGCAAGTTCTTACCGAGCGTTCATCCAATCCCCGACTTTATTGATTGGGCCCTTACATCTACATTCAGTTGCATGTCGTGAGCCTCAATGGCCTTCACGTTAACTTCAACTTCATGTTTTTGTGTACGGAGCCCATTATGATGAAGCAAACTGGCCAAATTGCCAACCCCATCAAGCCAATCACAAGCCGTGACGCTGCGCAGCCGGGGCGGGGATCGACTGCTGCATTTACCGGCAGATTTGAGGCAACTCCCCCAAAGATGGTCGAAGAAGTATTGCCGTTTACGGTGCGCCTGGTGGGAGACGATCAGGACTTGAGCAAGGCAGTGCAGATCCGCCATTCCGCCTATGCCCGCCATTTGCCGACATTTGCTGAAACCTTGAAAACGCCCGAATCGGCCGATAGTGAGGAGGGGGTGGTGGTCTTACTGGCTGAATCCAAGTTGGACGGATCGCCGCTGGGTACGATGCGCATCCAAACCAATGAATTCAAACCACTGTGCGTTGAGCAGTCGGTTCAGTTGCCCGAGTGGTTGAAAGGCCACAGGCTGGCTGAAGCCACCCGGCTGGGCGTTACCGATGGCAAAGGGGGTCGACTGGTGACGACCGTGTTGTTCAAGGCGTTTTACCTCTACTGCAAATTAACCGGAATCGAATGGATGGTGATTACCGGCCGCTCACCCATAGACCGGCAGTATGAGCGGATGCTTTTTGAAGACGTGTTCCCAGGCGCAGGCTATATTCCGTTGGCTCACGTTGGCAATTTGCCGCATCGGGTTATGACGTCGAGTGTGCAAACTGCAGAAGCTCGGTGGACGGCTGCCAAAAATCCACTGTTCGACTTTGCCTTTCGTACGTTCCACCCGGACATTGAACTGGGCGAGCGTCGCGCTCCGCGGTTTTCCTCGACGGCAGTTCAGATTCCACGTACGACCACTGCACAGTACGCAATGTAACAACGGCAACTGCTTCCGATTTGAATTCACTCGCAATTTAAGGTAATTTTTTTCAAGTTCCACATCAAATACATCAGGCAACTTAATGATTTACATGTTGTTTTAATTTAACGACATATGTTAAGTCCTCTTGCCATTCGCGCTTTCGCCGTGTAACGTCCAACCGCAACCTTGTGCAATACTTCACGGGTTGAAAATAACTATCAGTGGTTGGAAATCGAATTGAGTCACTGCGCCAGCACAAAGGCCAGCCCGGAGTAGGCGCCGTTTTTGTGGCTTAAAGGCGGTTTCGAGAATTCGATGTGGAGACGCGAATAAATTGACGAAACAGTCTGAGTCACTCAGAAAATTGAGCCATCAATTCAATGCGGGGCTCGATTCGTTCCTCTATGGCTTTTCCAGCTACGCGATTCCGGTCGTGGTGGGGTTGGCGAGCCTCATTGCCTTGCTGTTCTGGCAAACGCAATATCCCTTGGTAGAGCCGGTAATGCTCGACTTGCAAGTACTTAAATCACAGGGCGAGACAACAACTGAGCCAAATCCGGGTCCGGTTTTGGACAAACTGCTGGCGCAACAAAAAACGGGCCATTTTGACACCGACCGGTCCGAGACGCCGTACTGGATCACCTTCGTGGCACCCGCGAGCCCCGAAGGTTCGGCGGCTATTGAGTTTCCCTCACGCCACTCAATTGATATTGAATGCTGGAGTGCTAACACTTTGACTCTCCTGGGTCAGAGCAACCGGGACACTGCAAAGGGAAAAGTGAGCGAGATCAAAGCCGGGTTTGCACTTGAACTGGCACCCTCAGCGAGCGGCTCGCAAATAGTTTGCCGGATTTTTTCTGTGGGTCCAGCCCGTTTGACTGCATTGTCATGGCGTAAATCTGATTTACAGACTTCGGCGCAAGAGTTTCATCGCCGATCAGGTCTACTTGACGGTGGCATTTTAATTTTGGCGGTCTTTGTACTGATCACTGCAATCATCAACCGCAGCGGTCTTTACATGTTGTTTGCCGCCTGGCTGGTTGTGAACCTGCGGATGGGGGCTTTGTCGGCAGGCTGGGATACACAGTGGTTGGGGCTCTCTATACCTTCGGACGGATTGGTCAGGATTCGCGCTTTAACGATGGCCGTTTACTACGTCCTGTCTGTCACCCTCTTTGGGAAACTGTTTCGGGAGGAGTTGATCAAGGTCGGAATGTTGGGGCTGCTGCGAGTCATTCAATGGTCTTGTCTGCCTATGCTGTTGGTGTCCACCGTGCTGTCTTACAAGGCGTTTTTGCCACTCTTGTGGTTGGGCAGTGGCGTATTCATAGCGTTTATGGTTGTCAGCCTCGTGCGGATACTTTTCATTTCGCGCTCAAAGGCCGCTATGTGGTACAGCGCGTCCATTGCGATCACGCTGGCCGCAAGCCTTTATGAAGTGATCGCAGCTGCTTTGGGAGTCAAAGGATTCATCGAGTCATTCAACAGTGTCACAGCTGCACTGTCGTCAAGCCTTCTTGCTGCTGTTGCCATCGCAGCACAAATGCGTGATGAACATCAAAAGCGTTTGGCCTTGCAGGCTGAACTTCAACACACCTACGAAGCCATGCCAATCGGACTGTTCACACTCGATCTGAGGGGGCGATTCTTGAGTGCAAACCCGGCGCTGCTGCAGATGCTGGGTCGGGAGGTTCTGAGCAAAGGTGGGCGTTCATGGCAAAGGTACTTTAGTGGTGGCGCCTGGTCGCAATTGCACAATCTGGTCCACACGCAAAGTTCAGCCGAACTGGAACTCAAAGGACGCTCGCCGTTGTTGGGTGAACGTGAAGTCAGCCGTTTTCTGGTTAAAGCTACGCTGGCTCGGGATCGCATAGAAGGGTCCCTGCAAAACGTCACGGAGAAAGCCAAGGCAACCGAAGAATTGCTGTTTCTGGTGAACAACGACCCGCTGACAAAGGTATTGAACCGCCGCGGCATTGAGAAGGCGCTGGACGATGCGATGGCTGGATTGGTGACGGGCAAACCTTTGGCCTTGGCTTACCTGGATCTGGATCGTTTCAGGTTGATCAACGACCTGTATGGCCACAACGCGGGTGATGATGTGCTGCAACAGGTATGTCAGCGTGTCGTTCACATGATCTCGGGGTCGATGCATTTTGGGCGGGTTGGAGGAGACGAGTTTGTCCTGGTGATGGCCGACACCAAAATCCCGGTCGCCACGCTCATTTGCCGTGGAATCATTGAGGCGCTGGGTGGCACGCCGTATCGGGTGGGTGACCGCGCATTTCACGTGCGTGGATCGATAGGGCTGATCGAAGTTGGCGCCGAAATGCAAGTCAAGGACGCGGTGTCCACCGCCGACCGGGCTTGCCACGTTGCCAAGTCAGGGCGAGGTGACGGGCTGGTCGTTTTCGAGCGCAACGCGACCGCTTTTGACCAGCATGAGGCGGAACTCAGACTGGTGGAACAACTCTCCAACAGCAACGCGACCGATGGACTTTTCCTGATGATGCAGCCCATCATGTCGTTGACCACCCCGCATGATTCGCTAAACTTCGAAGTGCTTTTGCGAATGCTGGATCAGGACGGCAAGCTGATTCCAACCGACCGCCTGATCTCCGCTGGCGAAAGCAGTGGCCGCATGAGTGTCATTGACAGATGGGTCCTTTCAACGACTTTGACCTGGATGAACACGCATTACGCCGAACTCAAAAACACGCGTTTCGTGTGCATGAATCTGAGTGGCGCATCGCTGAATGATGAGAAGTTCCTTCAGGATGTTTACGCCATGCTGGAACTCAACATTCACATCGTGCAGCACCTGTGTCTGGAAATTACCGAGAGCGTGGCGTTGCATGACCTGAACAACACACGGCGGTTTGTCGACAAGGTGCGCAGCTACGGCGCCAAGGTGGCGCTGGATGACTTCGGCGCTGGGTATACGTCATTCTCGTACCTCAAGGAGCTCACTGCCGATCTGCTGAAGATTGACGGAAGTTTCATCGTGGACATGAACCGTCACCCCGCCAACGTGGCGATTGTTGAAGCCATTGTCAGCCTGGCCCGCAATTTGGGCATGAAAACGATTGCTGAATGGGCTGAAGACACTGCGACCGTGCAGACCTTGACTGAGATCGGCGTGGACTATGTTCAGGGGTACGTCGTTGCGCGTCCGCAAATGCCTGAAAATTTGCTCAAAGCAGAGTCGTCGGCCAGCTTTGTGGTCGACGAAGATCTGGTGCAATTCCTGTCGTTGCTGGGCAAGTCAGACGAAAAACGTGCGCAGGTAGAACTGTTCGATCAGACCAGCATGCAGAGCCTGCACTAGACCGGGGCGATTGCCCACCTTGTCATTGGTGCGGAGATCCATCCATTTCATGCCGCTCGGAGCGCCCTCTTCAGTTCAATACCGATTTCCGGTTTGTCGGCAAACGGGCTGGTCGGATTTCTCGCCTGCACAATATCCTCCATGCGAGTCTGCACTGACTTGATGGATTTCGGATGGCTGTAAATGTAAAACCGGTTCGCTGAGATGGCATCAAAAACCATTGCCGCCACGTCGGCAGCGCTCACCTTCCCGCTGGTCACCGCCTTGGACGTCATGGCGTGCCCAATCATCTGGCTTTTTGTGAGCTTGGACCCGGTGTCCACCATGCCAACAGGACGATTGCGCTCACTTTGACTGATCCCTGTCGCAACAAAAAATGGGCATAAAACACTGGCGCTGATCTGGTCGGTAACCAAAGCCAGATCCTGGTAGAGCGTCTCGGTCATGCTGACGACGGCGTGCTTGCTTACGTTGTAGACACCCATATTCGGGGGGTTCAACAGGCCGGCCATGCTGGCCGTGTTCACAATATGCCCCTGATACCCAGTATCTTTTGCGGCGGCCTCGAGCATCATCGGTGTAAAGGTTCGCAAACCATGAACGACGCCCATCACGTTCACACCCAAAACCCATTCCCAATCCTTCAGCGTGTTTTCCCAGATCAACCCGCCCACCCCTACCCCGGCGTTGTTGAAGACAAAATGGGGCGCCCCAAAGCGTTTCAATGTAGCCTCGCCCAGTGCCGCAAACTGGTCTGCATTGGATACATCAAGCTGATAGGCCAGTACCTTGGCACCTGTGGCTGACAACTCGGCAGCGGCCTTGTCCAAAGCATCCTGCTGCACGTCTGCCAGAACCAGATTCATGCCCAGTCTCGCGCCAATCCGCGCACATTCCAGACCAAAACCCGATCCGGCCCCGGTAAGGACCGCGGTCTTGTTTTTAAAATCGGTGATCATTTCAACTCTCTGCCTTCTTGAGGACAAATCCAACCCTGGGAAAATGAACTTGAACCGTACCGGCCCGTTCGTCGACACGGCGCAGTGTGTAGTGCATGCGAGTGGCCGAGATCAATTCACCAAAGGTGGGTTCCTGGCCAAAATTGTCAGCAGCAACACTGACCTGGCTGCCCAAAGGAATGCCATGCTCGTCCTGAAACAGTTCGTTGCCGAAAACACAGTCTGTCCAGCCTGAATGGCCGCAAGCTTGTATTGACTCAGCGGCATTGGACGCGTGCTCTGTGCCATGCCCAATGTCGGCCATACGGTCCATCCACGTCAGAACCCCCGGTGTCGCGTTCAGGATGGGCGCCATCACGCTTGTTTGGGTACGGGTGAACCAAAGCGGGTGGTAGGCCGAAAAATCGGCCACACAAGGTTCGTCGCCGAGCAGAAATCGATGACCCTCCAGCATGTTGGCCAGGCGGCGCAGATAGCTTTTATAGCTTGCAGCAGCGTCCGGTGCAGGCATACGCGGCAGGCCCAGCCTCATTTTTGAACGATCCTCGGCAAATGCCTTGGCAGTGGCTGCCACCTGTTCTGGTGCGCCATTTGCACCGAACCATTGGGCGGCACCTTTTGGTGAAAAATTATGGCCCATGGCCGCCCAAAACAGCTTTTCATCGGCCCATTGCGCGACCACGCGCGCGAGGCCTTTGTGGTGTGCTGGATAAAGGGTTGGGGTGGGATGCAAGTGTTCCAGCACGTCGCAAATCAAGGCGGTATCGCAGTAAATGTCAGAGCCCACTTGCAGGAAGGGTGTTTTTCGGTACCCACCCGTCAACGCGACCACATCGGGCTTTGGCATGATGCTGGGCACGATGACCGATTTCCATGCGATTTTTTTATAGCCCAGAATCAGCCGGATTTTTTCGGAAAAGGGTGACGCCGGATAGTGGTGAAGGAAGATGTCTGACATGGTTTTCCCCTGCAATTGATACTGCCGCGCTTGCCTGCCACCAGATTAAAAGTGCAACCGAGGCAGAGTTGTGAAAACTAAATTAGCTTGACGAGCTGCTTGCCAAAGTTTTTGCCCTTGAGCAAGCCAAGGAATGCGTCAGGCGCCGCTTCGATGCCGTGCGCAATGGATTCACGCGCTTTGAGCTTTCCAGTTGCGACCAAAGTTCCCAGTTCAGCCAGTGCCTGTGGCCAAATCTCCATGTGCTCACTTACGATAAAGCCTTCTACCTTGAGGCGCTGAATCAGGATCAGTGCAGGTTGCGCCAAAGGCAGCGGCGCGCCGTCGTATCCGGCGATCATGCCGCAGACGGCGATGCGCCCGAATGCATTCATGCGCGTGGTGACGGCATCCAGCACCATGCCACCGACATTCTCAAAATACCCGTCAATACCGTTCGGACACGCGTCTTTCAGGGCGCTTGAAAGCGACGCGGCACTTTGGTGCAGTTTGTAGTCAATACAGGCATCAAACCCCAGTTCGGCAACGGCATAGGCGCATTTCTCAGGCCCGCCAGCAATACCAACAGTGCGACAACCCCGCGCCTTGGACAAAGCGGCGAAAGCACTGCCGACCGCGCCGGTTGCGGCACTGACCACCATGGTCTGCCCGGCTTTGGGCTCCAATATCTTGACCAGGCCATACCAGGCGGTTACGCCGGGCATTCCGACGGCGCCCAGGAAGGCGCTGAGCGGAACGTGCGCTGTGTCAACCTTGCGCAGCGCTCCCGGCTGCGTTGCATCCACCACACTGTATTCCTGCCAGCCCCCCATGCCGACGACCTTGTCACCAACGGCGAACTTGTCGTTCATTGACTCCGCGACTTCACCGACGGTGCCGCCGCCCATGGTCTGCCCAAGCGCCTGCGGTACTGCGTAGCTTTTGCTGTCGTTCATCCGGCCGCGCATGTAGGGGTCAAGGCTCAGGTAGTGATGACGCACCAGCACCTGGCCAGCGTTTAATGCAGGTGTCTCACTGACAACCAGCTTGAAATTGTTTGCCATCGCCTCCCCTGTCGGGCGGTTGGCGAGGTGAATTTGTTTGTTAATCGGCATGGTTGTCCTTCTTGTGCTTGTGTTTGTGGATTGAAAGGTACCGAACTCAGTCGGTTGAGACGATGTCATTCACCGTTCCGTCAGAATTGGCAGGCGCATTTCGGTCGCCCCGCTTGACGTATTTGAATGTGCCGGTTGAGTGGGCGCAGGCCAAACCTTCGGAGTCATAAATTGTGGCCTCCGTAAATGCCAGGGATTGGGTGCGGTGCATCAAATGCCCTTTGCTGACGAGCTTTCCACGGCAGGGCCGCATAAAGCTGGTTTTCATCTCAATGGTGACGACACCCATGTCCTGCTGAACACTGCGGGCAGCCGTCGCCATGCTCACATCCAGCAGCGTCATGACGGCTCCACCATGCGTCACATGAAAGGTGTTCAAGTGTTCGGGCTTCGCTTCATAACTGATCTGTGAGTCGCCGCCTTCGAACACCTCGAGCGAGAAACCCAGAAGCTCAACAAACGGAATCTTGATGGCGAAGGTCATAGAAATTCAATACACGCAGTGACCAGCGTGGGGGCCATATCAAGCTCCCGTCACAACACTGACACCGCCATCGACCGCCATCCATTGGCCTGTGATGTGTTTGCCCGCGTCTGAGGCGTACAGCAGGGTAATTCCCTTGAGGTCTTCGTCATCGCCCAGCCGGTTCAAGGGCGCGCTGGCGGCCATTTTTTCTTCACCGAGCAGGTGAATCAAACCGGCTGCCAATTTGGTCATGAAAAAACCCGGGCAAATTGCGTTGACATTGATGTTGTACTGACCCCATTCGGCCGCCAGAGTTCGTGTGAAGTTGACTACTGCGCCTTTGGACGTGCTGTAGGCGATGGTGTTCATGCCCTTTGGATTGCCGTTGAGTCCGGCAATGGAGGCGATGTTGATGATTCGGCCGGCCTTGTTCGGAATCATGCTGTGCTTGGCAATGTGCTGTGACAGGATGAAATACCCACGCACATTCAGATTCATGACCTTGTCCCACGCGGCAACCGGATGGTCCTCAGCCGGCGCGCCCCAACTGGCACCTGCGTTGTTGACCAGAATGTCAACCTTGCCCAATCGCTGAAGGCTCTCATCAGCCAGGCGCCTTATGTCGTCCTCCTTGGCGCAATCAGCGGCAATCCAGCTTGCGTCAATGCCCGACGCCTTCAATTCAGCAACGGCTTGCTCGAGGTCCTCAGCCTTGCGCGAGTTCAGCACGATCCTGGCGCCCGCTTCACCCAGCGCATGTGCCATTTGCAGACCCAAGCCGCGTGAGCCACCCGTGACAAGCGCAGTTCTGCCGGTCAGGTCAAACAACTGCTGAATGGTTCGCGGTTGAATGGTTTTCGTCATCAGAAGTCCTTGAGAAATGATTCAAATTAAATTCGCAGGCAGCGCAATGTCGCCAAACGAATTCCTTGCAGGGGGGCATCGAGGCGCTGTCGTGCCGGCTAGGCAGATTCGTGCAGCCTGGAACGCACATAAATCAGGATGCCGCCCAGCACCACCAGCGTCGCGCCTGCCACATACATCCAGAAGGCCAGCGCTGGGTCACCGCGACCTACAAAGCTGCCAAGCACGATCGTCAGCAATCCGCCGTAAATCGCAATCCACACCAGCCATTGAAGGCGCGTCATCGCATTTTTGCTCACCATCAGAATGCCTCCAGTGCCAGATCAGCACACGTCATGTCACGGGTTTGCACAACGTTGTACCACGCGTTGACCTTGGGCAACTCATAGCGGAAGAAATATTGCATGGCACCCAGTGCGCCAAGCGTGGCGTGATTGCTCTGTTTTGCGCCTTGGTCCTGTAGCAGTGCGGTGATCGCCACGTCCAGCCATATCCAGGCCAGAACGGTGTGACCGAACCCTTGCATATACGGAACCGCATTGGCCAATGCCTCCACCGGATTTCCGCTGGACCAGGCCATTTGCGTGACACTGACCGCCTTTTGCATGGCCAGCGCCAACGACCGGGCGAATTCCTCAAGCTGCGGAATGGCCTGTGCCCGGGTACAGGTGGCGGATACCCTTGACGCAAGCAGCGTCAGCCCCCGCCCCTCTTCCATAACCACCTTTCGCCCAAGCAAGTCTGCTGCCTGTATGCCATGGGCACCCTCGTGAATCATGTTCAACCGGTTGTCGCGCCAATACTGCTCTACCGGAAAATCACGTGTATAGCCATAACCACCGTGGATCTGGATGGCGAGGCTGTTGGCTTCCAGGCACCATTCACTGGGCCAACTTTTGGCAATCGGTGTCAACACTTCCAGCAGCAGGCGGGCATCATCTGCTGCCTGGGGCGCGCCTGTGTGCTGCTCGTCAACCAGCCGTGCGCAATAGAGCTCCAGCGCCAATGCGCCCTCGCAGTAGGCCTTTTGCGCCAGCAGCATTCGCCTGACGTCGGCATGTTCAATGATCGGGACCTGCATCTGGCTGGCGTCCTTGACGGCCATTCCACCCGCGCTTGCAGACTTGACAGGGCGGCCTTGCAAGCGTGTTTTGGCGTAATCCAAGGATGCGTAGTAGCCCGCAAAACCGAGCATGGTCGCGGCGGTTCCCACGCCGATTCTTGCCTCGTTCATCATGTGAAACATGCAGCGAAGCCCCTCCCCCGGCTTGCCGACCAGATACCCAACCGCACCCGCTTGTCCATCGACAGGGTACTTGCCTTCGCCAAAATTCAGCAGCGTATTGGTCGTTCCACGCCAGCCGAGCTTGTGATTCAGTCCCGCCAAGGCCACATCGTTCCTCTGGCCGGTCAGACCGCCTGCGGGGTTGACCATGCGCTTTGGCACGATAAACAGCGAAATGCCGCGCGTTCCTGCTACCAACTGCCCGTCCGGTCCCGGGATTTTGGCCAGTACCAGGTGGATGATGTTCTCGGTGAGCTCGTGCTCGCCGGCCGATATCCACATCTTGTTGCCCTTGAGCCGATAACGTGGACCCAGCGGCTCGTCCGCGTGGTCGGCACCATCCGGCACCGCGCGGGTTGTGATGTCTGACAGGCTGGAGCCTGCCTGCGGCTCACTCAGACACATGGTGCCTGACCAGCGCCCGGAAAACTCGTTGTGCGCAAAGACTTCCTGCTGCAGTTTCGTGCCATGCTTCATCAACAGATTGGCGTTGCCCACCGAAAGCAGGCCCGAACCGATGCTGACCGAAGCGCAGGCAAAAAACGCATTCGCAGCAGCTTCGACGGTGTACGGAAGCTGCATGCCACCGATATCGTAATCCTGCGATGCACTTAGCATTCCAGACGCTGCGTAGGCACGGTAGGCGTCATGGGTCGCTTGCGGCAAGATCACCTTTTCGCCGTCAAAGTGCGGCTCTTGGGTGTCAATCAGGCGATTGAACGGCGCGTACTTCTCGCGGGCAATCCGCTCGCAGGTTTCCAGGACCGCGTCAAAAGTTTCACGGGAGTGATCTTTGAATCGTGCGCGCTGACTTAAGGAAGTCACTTCCAGCCAGTCATGGAGGAGGAAGTCGAGGGTTTTGCGCAATGCCATGATTTGAAGAGCTTGGACCGGCCTCAGCCTTATCAGTGAAATGGGGAGAAATTAGCGAGAAAATTAACCTGTAGGTTAATTTATGCTCGCCAGAGGGTCAAAAAAATCAATAAAAGTGATAAAAACACCTCTAGCCCTCGTATCTTATAAAAAGTTTGCTATTTATTATATAGCATCCAGTTTTCGGGAAATTAAGCGTTTCGAGAGGTCGGTTCTTTCGAGACGTTGATCAAACATTGATTGGCCGAACTGCCCTGTGAATCACGCTGTCCTCACGCAAACCACACGGCTAGCATTGCGTCAAAGAACCTCGAAAACGCCGGCCGCGCCCATGCCACCGCCAATGCACATGGTCACCACCACCCGCTTTGCACCGCGACGCTTGCCTTCAATCAGTGCATGCCCGGTCAGACGCTGGCCGCTCACGCCGTAGGGGTGACCGACTGCGATCGCACCGCCATTCACATTCAGGCGATCGGCGGGAATGCCCAACTTGTCGCGGCAATAGATCACCTGAACTGCGAAAGCTTCGTTAAGCTCCCAAAGATCGATGTCATTGACGGTCAGCCCAAGGCGCTTCAACACCTTGGGGATGGCGTACACCGGGCCGATGCCCATTTCGTCTGGCTCGCATCCAGCGACCGCAAAACCCAGAAAGCGGCCCAATGGTTTGAGTCCCTTCCTCTCGGCCAAGGTTTCATTCATGATGACGCAGGCACCACCGCCGTCTGAAAACTGGCTGGCATTGCCGGCCGAAATCACGCCGCCGGGCATGGCCGGCTTGATGCCGCTGATGCCTTCTTTGGTGGTGCCCTCGCGGATGCCTTCGTCCTTGCTGACGGTGACTTGTTTGGTCGTCATGCCCATGACTTTGTCCACCACGCCGGTCGTGACAGTGATGGGAGCGATTTCGGCATCAAACAGGCCAGCGGCGAGCGCGGCGGTTGCCTTTTGCTGGCTGGACGCGCCGTATTCGTCCATGGCGTCGCGGCTGATGCCGTAGCGTTTGGCCACGTTCTCCGCCGTTTGCAGCATGTTCCAGTAAATTTCAGGCTTGTTTTTGACCAGCCATGGGTCCGCCAGCATATGGGTGTTCATTTCCTGCTGCACGCAGGAGATGCTTTCCACACCGCCGGCAACGAAAATATCGCCCTCGCCCGCAATCACTCGCTGGGCGGCCATTGCAATGGTTTGCAGGCCCGATGAGCAAAACCGGTTGACCGTCATGCCCGAGGTAGTAATGGGCAGGCCGGCACGCAACGCGATCTGACGCGCAATATTGGCACCGGTGGCCCCTTCCGGGTTGGCGCAACCCATGATGACGTCGTCTACCTCGGCGCCTTCGATGCCCGCGCGTTTGACAGCGTGCTCAACCGCGTGGCCACCCAGAGTGGCGCCATGGGTCATGTTGAAAGAGCCCTTCCAGCTTTTGGCAAGGGGCGTGCGGGCGGTGGATACGATTACGGCTGATGTCATGTTTTGTTCCTCAATTGAATGTTTTGCCTTCGGCGGCCAGCTTGGCCAGCAACGGCGCGGGCTCCCAGAATTTGGCATCGTCCAGCGGATTTTTGGCGAAACGCTTCATGCTTTGAACGACGTTGAACAGGCCAACCTGGTCAGCATAGTTCATGGGGCCGCCCCGGTAAAGCGGGAAACCATAGCCCATTAAATACACCATGTCGATGTCGCTGGCTTTGGACGCGATGCCTTCCTCCAGGATGCGCGCTGCTTCGTTGACCAGCGCATACACAAGACGCTGCACGATCTCTTCGTCTGAAATCTTGCGCGCTGTGATTCCTCTGGATTTGCGATGCTCTTCGATCATCTTGATCACTGCATCGTTCGGAATGGCATCACGTTTGCCGGCTACATAGTCGTACCAGCCGGCACCCGTCTTTTGCCCAAACCGGCCCATCTCGCACAACAGGTCCGCCGTTTTGCTGTAAAGCATGTCTGGCTTTTCGACAACGCGGCGCTTGCGAATTGCCCATCCGATATCATTGCCGGCCAGGTCACCCATGCGAAATGGCCCCATGGCAAATCCGAACTTTTCAATGGCCTTGTCAACTTGCGCCGGGGTGCAACCTTCGTCCAGCAAGAACCCGCCCTGGCGGCCGTATTGCTCCACCATGCGGTTCCCAATGAAGCCGTCGCAAACGCCGGATACCACGGCAGTTTTCTTGATCTTCTTGGAGACTGCCATCACCGTTGCGAGCACGTCTTTGGCGGTCTTCTCGCCACGCACCACCTCCAGGAGCTTCATCACATTGGCGGGACTGAAGAAGTGCATGCCGACCACGTCTTGCGGACGCTGTGTGAAAGAAGCGATCTTGTTCACATCCAGCGTGGAGGTGTTGGATGCCAGCACCGCCCCAGGCTTCATGACCCGGTCCAGCTCCTTGAACACTTTTTCCTTGACGCCCATTTCCTCAAACACGGCCTCGATCACCATGTCGGCATCTTTCAGGTCGTCGTAACTCAGGGTGGTGGTCAAGAGGCTCATGCGCTGCTCGTATTTGTCCTGCTTGAGCTTGCCCTTCTTGACTTGCGACTCGTAATTTTTGCGAATAATGGCCAGGCCCTTGTCCAGCGCTTCCTGTTTCATCTCAAGAATCTTCACGGGAACCCCGGCGTTCAGAAAATTCATCGAAATGCCGCCGCCCATGGTGCCGGCACCAATGACTGCCACCGATTTGATGTCGCGCTGTGGCGTATCAGCGGGCACATCGGGAATCTTCGAGGCAGCACGGTCTGCCATGAAAATATGACGCAGCGCCTTGCTTTCAGGCGTAAACATGAGGCCCATGAAGACCTCCCGCTCAATCGCCATGCCGGCTTCAAACTTCTGTTTCGTGGCGGCTTCCACAACATCGACACACTTGACGGGTGCAGGGAAATTTTTCGACATTCCGGTGACCATGTTGCGCGCAAACTGGAAATACGCATCCCCCAAAGGATGTTTGCAGGGCAAGTTCCGAACCAACGGCAGGGGCCGCGCGTCGGCCAGGGAGCGGGCATACGTGAGCGCCTCATCGGCCAGGGATTCGGCAGACGCCGACATCTTGTCAAACAGCTTTTGTCCGGGCAGCATGGCCAGCATTTCGCTCTTGATAGGCTCGCCGCTGACGATCATGTTCAGCGCAACTTCGACGCCCAGAACCCGTGGCAAGCGCTTGGTTCCGCCAGCGCCGGGAATTAGCCCCAGTTTGACTTCAGGTAGAGCCACGCTGCAGCCAGGTGCTGCGATCCGGTAGTGGCAACCCAAAGCCAGTTCCAGGCCGCCGCCCATGCAAACGGAATGAACCGCCGCTATCACTGGTTTGCCCGAGTTTTCAACAGCCAGAATCACACTTAGCAGATTGGGCTCCGCCGTTGCTTTTGCCGAGCCAAACTCCTTGATGTCTGCACCACCAGAAAATGCCTTGCCGACACCCGTCAACACAATGGCTTTCACTGCGGCATCTGCATTGGCTTTGCCAAGCCCATCGGCAATAGCCTGGCGGGTGGAATACCCAAGGCCATTGACCGGCGGGTTGTTCATCGAGATGACGGCGACGTCACCGTGTACTTTGTAATCAGCTGTCATGATGGAAATCCTTAAAATAGTACGATCGTGCGTTTTTTCGAATTGTAAGATCACGACGGTGACCTTTTGAGTCGACTCGCCTTTGAAGAACCAGATTTTGTCGCAACAGGGACAGGGCTCAAACCTCCAGCCATTCCCTGCGAATCTCGGCATCGGCACGTAATGACTGCGGCGTGCCATCAAACACAATGCTCCCATGGCCCATCACCAGCGCGCGATCTGAAATTGCCATGGCAATGGTCAGCTTCTGTTCAATCAGCAGAACGGAAATGCCGCGGCGTTTGAGCTCCTTGAGGTACTCGGCAACCAATTCCACGATTTTGGGCGCAAGGCCTTCAGTCGGCTCGTCGATGATGATCAGGTCCGGATCGCCCATCAGCGTGCGGCAGAGCGTCAGCATTTGCTGCTCACCACCCGACATCACGCCGGCTTCGGTGTGCTGCCGCTCCTTAAGCCGGGGAAACAGCTGGTACATGTCGTCCAGCGACCATCGCCCGGTCTTTCGGGCACTTTTCTGGCCCAAATACAGGTTTTGCTCTACCGTCAGATTGGGGAAAACATCCCGATTCTCAGGCACATATCCAATGCCCAAATGGGCAATTTCAAAGGTCTTGCGCCCCAGGATTTCCTGCCCCTTCCAGCTGAGGGATCCTTCGCATTGCACCAACCCCATGATGGCCTTTGCCGTGGTTGACCGGCCGGAGCCGTTTCGCCCCAAAAGCGCCACGATCTCCCCGGCATTGACGCTCAAGCTGACGCCATGAAGCACATGGCTCTTGCCGTAATAGGCGTTTAAGTCTTTCAGGGTGAGCATGGTGTCAATGCCCCTGAACCTGAGCGTCTGCCACAGAAGAGCCCAAATAGGCCTCCTGCACACGCGGATTGGCGCGAACCGCGTCCGGGGTGTCGTAGGCCAGTACTTCGCCATACACGACCACCGCGATCTTGTCGGCCAGGCCAAACACCACGCCCATGTCATGCTCAACGGTCAAGAGTGTCTTGCCAACCGTCACATCCTTGATGAGTTTGATGAAGCGGCTGGTTTCAGTTTTGCTCATGCCGGCTGTGGGTTCATCCAGCAAAATGACATTGGCGCCCCCGGCAATCGTGATGCCAATCTCCAGCGCGCGCTGTTCGGCATAGGTGAGGTTCATGGCCAGCACATCGCGCTTGTTTTCAAGGTTGACCATTTGCATCAATTCTTTGGCCCGTTGGTTGGCGTCATCAAGATTGGCCAGGAACTTGAGAAATGTGTATTTATATCCAAGGCTCCACAGCACGCCACAGCGCAGGTTTTCAAACACACTCAGCTTGGGGAAAATGTTCGTGATCTGAAAGCTGCGGCTCAAGCCCAGGCGATTGATTTCAAACGGCTTTTTACCGTTCAGCCGTTGTCCGTTGAGCAGCACGTCACCACTGGTGGGTTCAAAGCGGCCACTGATCAAATTGAAAAGTGTCGATTTGCCAGCGCCATTGGGCCCGATGATGCCAACCCTTTCGCCTGCCGGAATGGCCAGATTGATGCCGCGAATGATGTCCGCCTTGCCAAAACTCTTTCGCAGGTTTTTGAGCTCAAGGGCGTAGTTGGAAGCAACCGGTTTCATAATGCGTCCCGACGCCGGGTTTCGGTTTCAATACTTTGCTGAATTTCGCTCCATTGCACCGCGAATCTGCGCCTGCAAAGCTCAAACAATCCCAGGCCGACCGCCATAACTAGCAGCGCGCCCAGCCAGCTGCCAAACCCTTTGGAGTCAAGCCTGGCGCCTAAAAACTCAAGTTCGGGGCCAAGCGCCGCGTTGAGCTGCACGTGGTACACCATTTCAATCATCGCGGCTGCACCCAACAGGACAATCAGGGCCGTTACGAACAGCGCAACATAACTGCCAATAAGCTTTTTGAAGTGGCCAAATGACGCAACCCGAAGGTTCATCATGATGAGCGACGCCACACCGCCTGGCGCAAACATCACCATGAAAAGAAATATCAGACCAAGGTAGAGCAACCAGGCCTTGGTGAACTCTGACAGGAGTACAAACGCCAGCACCATCAGGATAGCCCCAATGATCGGGCCAAAAAAGAATGTGGCACCGCCCAGAAATGTAAACAGCAAATAGGCGCCAGAGCGGTAGCCACTCACCACTTCGGACGTCACAATTTCAAAGTTCAAGGCCGCCAAACCTCCCGATATACCGGCAAAAAACGCCGCAATGATGAAAGCAAAATAACGCACTTTCTGGGTGTCATAACCGACGAACTCAACCCGCTCCGGGTTGTCACGCACGGCGTTGAGCATTCTGCCCAGCGGTGTGCGTGTAAATGCGAACATGAGTGCCGTGCAGACAAATGTGTAAATGGCGATCAGGTAATAAAGCTGAATCTGCGGACCATAGGTGATGCCGAATACCTTTGCACCAGCAACGCGGTTGCCAGAAACACCGCCCTCGCCGCCGAAGAATTCCGGGAACATCAACGACATGGCCCACACCAGCTCGCCGATTCCCATCGTGATCATTGCAAAGGGAGTCGCTGCCTTTTTGGTTGTGACCCAACCCAGCACAACAGCAACCAGCATTGCCGACAATCCGCCCACAATGGGAATCAAGCTGACGGGCAACGGTAAACCTGAGGTGACCAGGTTGAGGGTGTGAATGGCAAGGAACGAACCCATGCCCGAATAGACAGCATGACCAAAACTGAGCATGCCGCCCTGCCCCAGCAACATGTTGTAACTCAAGCACACAATGATGGCGATACCCATCTGGCTGAGCATGGTCTGGCTCAAACTGCTGCTGAACAGTACCGGCATTACCAGCAGAACCGCAGCAAACAGTCCCCAAACCAGAATGCGTCCAGAGTTGGCTGACAATGCTTTAGAAAGGTTGCTTGCCATGATTCAACCTTCCCTTTTCCCAAGCAACCCTTTGGGCCGGAAGATCAGTATCAAGACCAGAAACAGGTAGGGCAGGATCGGCGCAATCTGGCTGATTTTCAGTTTCCACAAGGCATACCCAAATGTCGAAGGCGCAAGCGTGACCCCCACCGCCTGCAACGCAGAAACCAGTGAAGCGTCAATTGCTACAGCGAAAGTTTGCAGAATTCCAATCAGCAAGGACGCCAGAAATGCGCCCGCGAGCGAACCCATGCCGCCCACGACCACAACTACAAAAATCACGCCGCCCACTGAGAAGGCCATACTGGGCTCTGTCACGTAAGCGTTACCACCAATCACGCCTGCAAGACCCGCCAGCGCGCAACCACCACCAAACACGAGCATGAAGACGCGCGGCACGTTGTGCCCGAGCGCTTCGACAATCTCAGGGTGCGTCAATGCTGCCTGAATCACAAGGCCGATTCGGGTTCGCGAAAGCAACAGCCAGATCGCCACCAGCATGAGCAGGGCAACCAACATCATGAACGCGCGGTACATGGGAAATTGCGTTCCAAAAAGCGTGAACAAAGGACCGTCAAGCGCAACCGGAACCCGGTAGTCCACCGAGCTGCGTCCCCACACCAGTTGCACCAGTTCCAGAATGATGTAGCTGAGCCCGAAAGTAATCAGCAATTCAGGCACGTGGCCAAACTTGTGAACCCGGCGCAGGCAATATCGCTCAAACGCGGCACCCAGCACGCCAACCAGAAGCGGCGCGATCAGCAAGGCCGGCCAGAATCCGATCACCGAGGTGACGGTGTATGCGAAATAGGCGCCAACCATGTAGAACGAAGCATGGGCGAAATTCAGGACGCCCATCATGCTGAATATGAGCGTCAGCCCTGAGCTCAGCATGAATAGCAACAGCCCATAGCTGATGCCATTGAGCAAAGATATTGTGTAAAACTCCATGCGCCTTGAACAATAGTGGGTTGTCGATGCCAGAACCAGCCGCCGCCGCGATCAACTAAAGAAGGTTGGACGACGTTAAAAAAAATACCGGGCAGACTCGCATTTGCCCGGTGGTCAAGCTCAATCGTCCCGTTACGCAGGACGCTTCATCTGGCAGCTTGTGGGCGTGCTTGAAACGTAGGGGTCCATCTGCTTGATCGGGACAAATGTGTACCCCGTGTTCTCCACGTTATAGGTATTTTTCGCGTCCACCTTTTGCCATTTGGTCACAAACATTGACTGTTGAAGCTGATGGTCAGACTTGCGCATTTGCACTTCACCGGCAAAACTCTTGACGCTCATGCCTTCAAGCGCAGCCGCTACCTTGACGGGGTCAGTCGACTTGGCTTTGGCAATCGCACCGCCCAGAATCTGGATGCCGTTGTAGGTCGCATAGGTGTAATAGTCGTCATTGAATTTCTTTTTGAAGTCGGCGCTCATGGCTCCGATCGCACCTGTGTGGTTGGAGTGTGCGTAGGCAATTACATACACCTCACTGTCGCCACCCGCCGCCAAGGCAGTGGGCGTTCCCGTGACACCTGCGTAATAGGTGTACATCGGCAGCTTCAAGCCAGCGTCGTTCAATGCTTTGACAAACAGCGTCAAATCTGCACCCCAGTTGCCGGTAACGATGGTGTCGGCACCAGACTGCTTGATCTTGGCCACATACGGCGCAAAATCCTTGACTTGTCCGATGGGATGAAGGTCCTCACCCACAATTTTTACATCGGTGCGTTTGCGGGCAATGCCCTCCTTGAAGTAGCGGGCAACTTGCTGGCCGTGTGAGTAGTTTTGATTGAGCAGATACACATTCTTGACCTTGGGCTGGTCTTTCATGAATGTGGTCAGCGCCTCCATTTTCATAGTTGTGTCAGCATCCAGGCGAAAGTGCCAGTAGTCGCACTTTTCATTGGTTAAAGCGGGATCCACAGCCGCATAGTTCAGGTAAATCAGTTCCTTGCCGGGGTTACGCTCATTGTGTTTTGCGACCGCGTCAGAAATGGCCAAAGCAGCACCAGAACCGTTGCCTTGTGTCACGTACCGGAAGCCCTGATCAATCGCTGCCTTCAGGGAGTTCAGGCTCTCCTGAGGCGAGCCTTTGTTGTCAAAGCCAGTGACTTCGAACTTGACGCCTGAAAGGTTCTGTGCACCGCTCAACCGCTCGGCAGCAAATTGCCAGCTTTTCAGCTGATTCTGCCCAACGTTGGCGAATGGACCCGACAACGGGTCAATAAATGCAATTTTGACAGTCTGCCCGCTTTGGGCAATGGCACCCGCTGCACCCACCAGCAACACGCCAACAGCGACACCGCGCATTGAAAATTCAAGAGCAGTTTTAATCGAACGATTCATCAGGAAACTCCATTCATAAAGATAGTGCAAGGTTACCGGTTTTCAGAGGGGAAACGCCTAGGGATTGACCCTATCACTATCTCCAAGGCGACTTAAAAATCCTTGAGAATTGAAGGGTTATAAACCGGGAAGTTTGTATTCCTTCAAGGACTCGCGCAACTTCATTTTTTGCATTTTTCCGGTGGCCCCAAGAGGGATCGCATCGACAAACACCACGTCATCCGGGATTTGAAACTTGGCGGTCTTGCCTTCAAAGAACTGCAACAAATCAGCTCGAGAAACCTCAGCGCCAGGCTTTTTCACCACGGCAATGATGGGTCGCTCGTCCCACTTCGGGTGTTTCATGCCAATGCAGGCTGCCATTGCCACGGCTGGGTGCGCCATGGCAATGTTTTCCACATCGATCGAGCTAATCCATTCACCGCCCGATTTGATGACATCCTTGCTTCGGTCCGTGATTTGCAGGTAGCCTTGGGGGTCGATGGTGCCGACGTCGCCGGTCGGGAACCAGCCATCCACCAACGGCGCACCGCCCTCTCCTTTGAAATATTCGCTGATGATCCACGGGCCTTTAACAAGCAGATCGCCATAGGCCTTGCCATCCCAAGGTAGTTCTGCGCCGTCGCCATCAACAATTTTCATGTCGACCCCGAACACAGCGCGCCCCTGTTTAAGCCTGATCTTCATCTTGTCTGCGGGGGGCAGCGGCAGGTGCAGATTTTTCAGAGTGCATACGGTGCCCAGTGGCGACATTTCAGTCATGCCCCAAGCGTGCAAAACTTCCACACCATAGTCATCGTTGAAAGCGGTAATCATTGCGGGCGGGCAAGCCGAACCCCCAATCACCGTGCGCTTCAGCGTGCTGAAACGAAGTCCGCCTGCCTGCATGTGGACCAGCATCATTTGCCATACGGTCGGCACGCCGGCGGCAAAGGTCACTTTCTCGCTCTCGATCAGCTTAAAAATCGACTTGCCGTCCATTGCCGGGCCGGGGAACACCAGTTTGGCACCTGTCATGGCCGCCGAATAAGGCAAACCCCAGGCGTTGACATGAAACATTGGAACAACCGGCAGTATCGAGTCGCGGGCACTCATGCTCAAAGCGTCCGGCAGCGCGCCCGCAAAGGCGTGCAACATGGTTGAACGGTGGCTGTAAAGCGCAGCCTTGGGGTTGCCCGTGGTACCGCTGGTGTAACACATGCTGGAGGCCGAATTTTCATCAAATTGGGGCCATTCGTACCGTGCGGGCTGGTCGGCGATCCAGGCTTCGTAACTCATCAACCCGGGTATGCCCGAATCAGCGGGCAATTTGTCGGCGTCACACAAGGCAATGAAGTGCTTGACGGTGGTGCATTTGCCATGGATCGCCTTGATGATCGGCAAAAAACTCATGTCAAAGCAGAGCACGGTGTCTTCTGCATGGTTGGCGATCCAGGCAATCTGTTCAGGATGTAGCCGGGGGTTCAGGGTGTGCAAAACGCGGCCAGACCCACTCACGCCGAAATACAACTCCAGATGGCGATACCCGTTCCAGGCCAAAGTAGCCACCCGGTCGCTGAACTTAAGGTTGAGAGCGTCCAGCGAATTGGCAACCTGACGAGATCGCGCGGCCACCTGCTTGTAGGTGTATCTGTGAATGTCACCTTCGACCCGGCGCGAGACGATTTCGCCCTCTCCGTGGTGTCTGTCTGCGAACTCGATCAACGAAGAGATCAGCAGCTGTTGGCTTTGCATTAAACCGAGCATGAGGCGTTTCCTGTTTTTCAAATGAAGATGCGAAGAATACCGCAGACTGGGCCTGCCCTTTTGGAATTGCGGGACAATCTTCACATGAACACTGTCGTGCATAACCCCGTCCAGGCTGAGCCCGCTGAGGAGGCGGCATTGGAGGTCGGGTTGACCTGGACCAATGGTTTTTCCGCTTTGGGCGCTGATTTTTTTACAGAACTTGCTCCCGAACCTTTGCCTGAGCCCTATTGGGTCGGGCAAAGCAATGCAGTGGCCGCCCTGGTGGGTATGGATGAAGCACAGTTCAAATCACCCGAGATGCTGCACGCTTTGACCGGTAACTTGCGCCTGATTGGTTCGCACCCGCTGGCAAGTGTTTACAGTGGCCATCAATTCGGCCAATGGGCAGGGCAGCTAGGAGACGGTCGCGCCATCCTGTTGGGCGAAGTGGACAGCGGTGTCGGCGGCGGTCTGGAAATTCAACTCAAAGGGGCTGGGCGCACCCCCTACTCCCGCATGGGTGATGGCCGCGCCGTGCTGCGCTCCAGCATCCGCGAATTCTTGTGCAGTGAAGCCATGCACGGCCTGGGGATCGCGACCTCGCGCGCTTTGTGCGTAACGGGCTCCGATGCACGCGTACGGCGGGAGGAAATTGAAACTGCAGCGGTTGTAACCCGTGTGGCGCCGAGCTTCATCCGTTTTGGCCACTTTGAGCACTTTTCGCATTCTGGTCAGCACGGGCAGCTAAAGACATTGGCAGATTACGTCATTGACCGCTACTACCCAGCATGCCGAAACAGTGACAAGTTGGACGGAAATCCTTACGCCACGCTGCTCGAACGGGTCAGCGAACGCACAGCCATCACGCTGGCGCAATGGCAAGCTGTGGGTTTTTGCCACGGCGTGATGAACACCGACAACATGAGCATTTTGGGCTTGACCATTGACTATGGTCCGTTCCAGTTTCTGGATGCCTACGAGCCTGGCCATATCTGCAACCACAGCGACACCAGCGGGCGCTACGCCTTCAACAAACAACCCAATATCGCGTACTGGAACCTTTATGCGCTGGGCCAGGCGTTGTTGCCATTGATTGGGGAGCAGGCGCTGGCGATTGCAGCCCTTGAATCCTATAAAACTGTATTTCCCGAATCTTTCGAAGCCCGCATGCGGGCCAAGTTGGGCTTAAGTGACGCGCGCGAAGACGACCGAAGCTTGATCGAATCGGCGCTGAAGCTGCTGGCCAAAGACCGCGTGGACTACACGATTTTTTGGCGGCGCCTCAGCGATCACGTTGCAGGCGGACCGGTTGAGAGCGTACGTGACTTGTTTCTGGATCGTGCGGCGTTTGACGATTGGTTGATCCTGCACTCAAAGCGGGTCGCCGACGGCAACCGGGAATCAGCCGCCAGCTTGATGCTCAAAACCAACCCGAAATTTGTTCTTCGCAACCATTTGGGCGAGCAAGCCATCCGCGGCGCAAAGCAGAAGGACTTTTCGGGTGTGGCCAGCCTGTTGAACCTGCTCGAATCGCCGTTCAATGAACACCCAGGGTTTGACGCCTACGCAGGCTTTCCGCCGGACTGGGCTGCAGGCATTGAGATCAGCTGCTCGTCATAACCCGGCTGGGACCCTGGCAAGGGTGGCAGCATCCGGCCAAACCAAGGGTTTTGAAACCTGAGAAAATACCGTCATGACCTACAAAATTGAAAAGTCCGATGCCGAATGGAAGGCGTTGCTCAAAGCGAAGGGCGCGGAACCGATGGCGTTTGATGTAACCCGCCACGAATCTACGGAACGGGCCTTCACCGGAAAGCTTGCCGAAACCGAAGCTGCGGGAACCTACCAGTGCATATGCTGCTCAAAGCCGCTGTTTGATTCCTCGTCGAAGTTTGACTCGGGCACCGGCTGGCCCAGCTATTTTCAGCCGATCAATCCTGATGCCGTCGGCACCAAAGTTGACGGCATGCTCTGGATGAAGCGCACTGAAGTTCATTGTGCAGACTGCGGCGCCCACTTGGGTCACGTATTTGAAGATGGCCCTGCACCAACAGGGCTGCGGTACTGCATGAACTCTGCGTCCTTGAATTTTGAACCCAAAACATGAAATTTCTGATTGATTTCCTTCCCATTTTGCTGTTTGTAGGTGCCTACAAGCTTTATGACATTTATGTGGCAACCGGCGTCCTGATGGTTGCAACGATTGCGCAGATGAGCCTGATTTACGTCATTGACCGCAGGCTGTCCGTCATGCACAAGATCACGCTGGCGCTGATTTTGACTTTTGGCACGCTGACGCTGGTGCTGCAAAACGAACAGTTCATCAAGTGGAAACCCACTGTTTTGTATGCGGCGATGGCATTTGGCCTGTCAATCGCTCTGTGGACGGCAAAGAAGAACTTTCTCAAGTTGATGTTGGGCAGCCAGCTTGACCTCCCCGACCCAGTCTGGATGCGCCTGAATGTGATCTGGATTTCCTATTGCGTGTTCATGTCAGTCATCAACGGCTATGTCGCGGCCTACTTTTCAACCGAAGCCTGGGTGAATTTCAAACTTTGGGGGTATGTATTTCCGCTGACTTTCATCATTGGGCAGGGTTTGTACATTGCGCCGCATCTCAAGGGTGACGAACCCAAACCCGAAGCATGAGTGCCGACACCACGGTCAAACATTCTGCTGCGCTGCTGGAGCAGCAGTTGCGCCGCACTTTGCAGCCGAGCCAGCTTGAGGTACTGGACGAAAGTGCAGACCACGCAGGCCACGCCGGAGCAAATGGAACCGGATTCGGAACCCATTTCCGGGTGCGGATCGCGTCACCTTTGTTTACAGGTCAAAGCCGGGTAGCCTGCCACCGCCTTGTGTATGATTCGCTCCAGGTTTTTATCGATCAGGGTGTTCACGCCATAGCCATCGAGACTCACCGCGTTTAGCATTTCCGCAGCCCGCATCGTCGGCATCCCCCCAACTTTTTTACCAGCGACACCTTAGGATATCTGTATGAAGAAACAAATTATTGCCAGCTTGATTGGCGCGGCATTTCTCTGCGCATTGGCACCCGTCGCGCAGGCTCAAAATGTCGCGATTGTGAATGGCAAGGCTGTTCCCAAAGCCCGCCTTGATGCCTTGGCAGCGCAAATGGCGCGTGCTGGCCGTGCGGTACCGCCTGAGCAGCAGGCCCAGCTTCGCGATGCTGTAATCGCGCGCGAAATCTTTTTGCAAGAAGCTCAGCTTCGTGGTCTGGAGGCCAGCGAAGACTTCAAGACCCAGATGGAATTGACCCGCCAAACCATCCTGATCAACGAGCTCTTCGCAGATTTTCAGAAGAAAAACCCGATTTCGGATGCAGACGTGAAAGCCGAGTACGACAAATTTGCTGCGGCCAATGGCGGCAAAGAATACAAGGCGCGCCACATCCTGGTCGAGAAAGAAGACGAAGCCAAAGCCATCATTGCTCAACTCAAAAAGGGTGGCAAGTTTGACGAAATTGCGAAAAAATCGTCCAAAGACCCTGGCTCCGGCGCGAATGGTGGCGAACTGGACTGGGCATCTGCCGGCAACTACGTCAAGGAATTCTCAGATGCTTTGGTCGCACTTCAAAAAGGCAAGACCACTGAGACGGCTGTGAAGACGCAATTTGGTTACCACATCATCCGCCTAGAGGACACGCGTGACGCGCAGTTGCCGAAGTTTGACGACGTCAAGCCGCAAATTGCCCAGCAGTTGCAGCAGCAAAAATTGGCGAAATATCAGGAAGATCTGCGCGCCAAAGCCAAAATCGAATAGCGTTTGTGGCGGACCGGGCTCTTCGGGTCTTTTAGCGCTGCGCAGCCAGCCAGGCCAGACCCATAAACGCCCCAATCATGATGGGCTGGTGGAGCATGTAGTAGCTCAAGCTCCAGCGGCCCAGCAGTGACAGCGGCCCTAGCGCAGAGGCGCCGTCTCGCCGCCAGGATGCGGTTGATGACGTCTGCAGCCAATCGGGCTGCCGTTTCACCGCCCAGTTTCCGGCCGCCGCGCCCCACCACATCACGCCCAACCAAGGGATTATCGGCACGAAGTCCTCGGTAAATGGTTTACGGGTGACCCAACCGATCCAGTTGAATGAGCGGCTGTTGAGCAAGTCTGTCAACACGGCCGGAAGCAGCACAAAACCAGCCGCCCAACCGGCCAGCACGGTCAGCGCGCCCAACAGCCACAGCCAGTGGCCCCAGGTTGCGGTCAAGCGAACGGCAATCAGCATCAATGCCATGCCGTGCAACACACCAAAGTAGATGAATGTCTTTGGAAACATCCAGTAGGAGCCGGCCGTTACCAGAAGTGCGCAAACGGCGATCTGTGCCCACCGGCGCCAAAAGCGCAGCCAGCTTTGCCCTTGATTGACCGCTATCGCCTGACTGAATCCGGCGGTAAACAGGAACAGGCTCAGGATCAGGGTGCGCTGCCAGGTCCAAATGGGGTCGCCGTAAAAGTCCTGCCTGATGAACCCATAGTTATTCAGGTCAAAACTGAAATGAAATACCGTCATCCAGATCATGGCAAACCCACGCAGGGCGTCGATGGCCTCAAATCGCGGGGTAGGCGGCTTGTGGGACTTTGTGCGACGGCTCAAAGCAGGTTCCTGCACAGGTGCGGAGCGGCAGTTCGATCTGGAATATCAGCTGTCAATTTGACGTCAAAATCACTCAATCACCTTCACCAGTTGACCCGGCTTGGGCTCACCCCCGCCATAGAACCCGTTGATCAATCGCAATTGGGCCTCAGATGAAACCAGCGGTGAGTTTCGCGCGAGCTCGGCGAAGCCCCCGCGCGGGTAGGCGATGGTCCTGATGGTCCAGGGCCTGGCGGCGGACCGCTCGGCCGGGCTCAGAGCCCGAAACGAATTTTGGGTTTCCTGCATCTGGGCACGTGCCTGCTGCAAGGTTGCAGCGTCTTTGGCGGCATAGTTCAGGACGTAGATCGCACCGCCTGATGCGCTGGCAGGACCATTGACCACGGTGACTTCCAGGTTCTGAGGCTTTCCCTGAGCGTCGTTTCTCGCGCCAACAAAGTGAGTCGCCTGCAGGCCATTGATGACCAGGCGTTCGGCATTGCCCTGGGTCGGTTTCAGCACGGTTTTAATGACCTCGTCATGCGTCTTGCCGGCCGTAGGTGGTGCGGCAATCACCACCAGTGCGGCGTCGCGCTGTGCGTTCAGAAAAACCAGCTGATCGGCGCTGTTTTGAATCTTCCAGCCTACTGGCGCAGTGATGGCGATGCCCAGCGCCTCATGGTAGAAGTTGCGCCCGCGAGTAACGCCCTGCTCTGCCCCTTCACCGTAGCCCATGCCGTTGATGGCCTGTAAAAAACGCGCGCGACCATCGTCAGAATAATTGCCTTTGTACTGCGCAGCGGTTTGCGTGATCGCCTGAAGGCGTTGGTCGTTGCTCGGGTGTGAGGCCAACCAACTGCTTTGCGCCGGGGCAGCGCGACCTTCGCGGGTTGCCTGATCGGCCGCAAATTTCTCCTGATTTTTCAGAACCGTGATCACGTTGATCATATTTTTGGGATCGTAGTTGCTGCGCGCCAGGTACTCGGCACCCAGCCCGTCGGCCTGTAACTCTTGCTCGCGCCCGTAGGTGGCGATGTACCCCGCCGCAGCGGTTTGCGACACCTGGGCCGCCGCCTGCCCAGCGCCCGCGACGCCCTTGGCTTCCAGCACCGCGCCCAGTACGCTGGCAGCCAGCACGCCCAAACCAGCGTTTTGTTGCCGGGTCGCGCGCTGGGCGCCATGGCGAGCCGTTACGTGGCCTATTTCGTGCCCGATGACGCCTGCCAGATCAGCCTCATCCTCCATGTACGCCAAAATGCCGCGCGTCACGTAGACATAACCACCCGGCAATGCAAAAGCGTTGATCTCCGGGCTGTCCAGCACGGTAAATGTCCATTTGAGCTGTGTCCGGTGTGACGATTTAGCCAGGCGCTGCCCCAAGTCATTCACATAAGCCTGAAGCCGAGGGTTGTTCAGCACCCCGTACTCTTGCAACACCTGTGCGTGGGCCTTTTGGCCCTCAGCAACCTCGTCAGCCTCACTCATCACAGACCGCTCGGCCTGCCCTGTGACAGGATTGACCACGTTACTGCCGCAGGCGGACAAAAGCCCTGCCAGAACGATGGATGGAATGAGTTGACGCATTTGATGGACTCCAGTGAGGAAGCGAAGGCTGCAGGTTGACCGGCTTGTGCGCGCTCCAGTGATGCTATTTTGCCTTTTCGATAGGGCATGCCAGATCAATTGGCAAAACACGTGTGCCGTCGCTCTGGCAGGCGACAATCCCTGCATGACAACCAGCTTCCAAAACCTCCCCCTGAACCCCGCCACGCTGGACAACCTGAAGCAGCTGGGCTACCTGGAAATGACCCCGATCCAGGCCGCTGCGCTGCCTAGCGCGCTGGCGGGCAAAGACCTGATCGCCCAGGCCAAAACCGGCAGCGGCAAAACGGCAGCGTTTGCCCTGGCGCTGCTGGCCAACCTGAACCCGCGCCGCTTCGCGGTGCAGGCCCAGGTGCTGTGCCCGACGCGCGAACTGGCCGACCAGGTGACGGTGGAAATACGCCGCCTGGCGCGGGCCAGCGACAACATCAAGGTCGTGACCTTGTGCGGCGGCGTGGCCTTGCGCGGGCAACGTGCGTCGCTGGAGCACGGCGCGCACATCGTGGTGGGCACGCCGGGGCGCGTCATGGACCACCTGCAGCGCGAGTACCTCAACCTGGAAGCCCTCAACACCCTGGTGCTGGACGAAGCCGACCGGATGCTGGACATGGGCTTCTTTGACGACATCGCCACCGTCGTCAAACAGACCCCCAAAGAGCGCCAAACCCTGCTTTTTTCGGCCACTTACCCCGTGGGCATCGAGAAGCTGGCCAAGCAGTTCATGCGCGATCCTGTGCTGATCAAGGTGGACGCACAGCACACCGAGAGCCTGATTGAACAGCGCTTTTATGAAGTCAACCGCGCGAATCGCTTTGAGGCCGTGGCCGCGCTGCTGAACCACTTTCGCCCCATCAGCACCCTGGCGTTTTGCAACACCAAACAGCAGTGCAAGGACCTCATCGCCTACCTGCAAGCCCAGGGTTTCAGCGCACTGGCCCTGTACGGCGAGCTGGAGCAGCGCGAGCGCGACCAGGTGCTGGCGCAGTTTTCCAATCGCAGTTGCAGCGTGTTGGTGGCCACCGACGTGGCCTCGCGCGGGCTGGACATCACCCAGCTTGAAGCGGTGATCAATGTGGACATCACGCCCGACGCCGAAGTGCACGTGCACCGCATCGGGCGCACCGGGCGCGCGGGGGAATCCGGCTTGGCGCTCTCACTGGCATCCATGAACGAGATGGGGTTTGTCGGCAAGATCGAGCAATACCAGAACCGCCCCTCGGTATGGCAAAAACTTGATGAACTCACGCCCACTGGCAAAGGCAAGTTGCTGCCGCCGATGGCCACCCTGCAAATTCTGGGTGGGAGAAAGGAAAAAATCCGCCCCGGCGATGTGCTAGGCGCGCTGACCGGTGCAGAGAGTGGCAGCGCCTATACCCGAGAGCAGATTGGCAAAATTCAGGTGACGGAGTTTTGCACTTTTGTTGCGGTGGGTCGAGAAGTCGCCCAGGCCGCATGTGCCAAATTGAACGCGGGGAAGATCAAGGGCAAGAGCGTGCGGGTGCGGGTGATGACGGGTCAGGACGATTGAAGCGGCTCTTGCATTGGCTGCAGATTTTCAGCTGATATCGCCTGTGATATCAGTTTCTGCCGAAAATGGCGCTTGCGACTCAAAAGGTGAATCATTTGCGCCTCTAGCCCTCGTATTATATAGATAGTTTGCTATTTAAACAATAGCATCTATCAACTCCTCTGTAGTTCTTCCATTCGTCACGTCAAAGCACATCCTGCTCATCCTGCTCGCCGGCTTCATAAAGACATTCGCGGCCCAAGCGGTCAATGCAAAGCTCTGCCGTCCAGGGGAGCATCAGGGAGCCGCAACGTGAGTCGCGGTACATGCGCTCCAGCGGCAGGCTCTTGAGCATGGCCTGACCGCCACAGGTACGCACCGCCAGGCGGCAAATGTCGTTGGCGTTTTCCATGATGGTGTAATGCGCGGCAAGCAGGCCCAGCCGAATCTCCTTGCCCGGATCAACACGCGCTGCGCGGGCGTTCTGCAAAAAGATGGCGCGGGTTTGCTCCAGCTTCACTTTCATCTCGGCAACGGCGATTTGCTTGGTCGGGTACATGCGCCGCTTCACCGGGGGCGTGCCCGGCACTTCACCGCGCAGGTATTGCACCGTGAAGTCGTATGCCGCCTGCGCAATGCCCATGTAAGTCGGCGAAAGGGTTGCAAACATGTGCGGCCAACGGGTGGCGGCCTGCGCGTAAAGGCCCTCGGGCATCAAGCGCTCCATTTCGGCAACAAACACGTCCTTGAAAATCAGCGTGCGCGATACCGTGCCGCGCATGCCCAGCGGGTCCCAGTCGCCCGTCACACTGACACCGGGCGCGTTTCGGTCCACTGCGAGGTACAGCGAGTCGCGCTGCGTCGCACCCGGTTTGTCCAGTGTGCAAAGAATGCCGTAATAGTCTGCCGCGCCTGCCAGTGACGCAAATATCTTCTTGCCGTTGACGACATAGCCGCCCTGTACCTGTTTCGCCAGCGTGCCGAACGGCGCCTTGCCTGCCGCCGCCGCGCCGCCTTCGGAAAACGGCTGCGAGTAAACCTTGCCGCCCTCCACCACGCGCTGGTAATGCAAAGCGCGGTGCGATTCGTGCGTGGCGCGCTGTTCTGGCGTCATGTCCAGGTCGTCAGCAATGAAGCCCGTCCACATGGTGGAACTCACATGCATGTTGAGCGTGAGCGCGGTTGCACCGCAATGGCGGCCAATTTCGGCTGCCACCATGACATAGGTGGCAAAGTCAGCGCCCCAGCCCCCATACTGTTCAGGCACGCAGATCTTGAGCAAGCCTGCAGCGCGCATATCGGCGTAGTTTTCAAACGGAAAAACGGCGTCGCGGTCAATTTGGGCGGCCCGCGGGGCGAACTTTTTGACTCCCAAATCTGCGGCAATTTCCAGCAACTGCTTTTGCTTCGGGGTCAGTACGGTGTAGTCACCACAGATTGCAGGCGGCTGGTAGCGGCGCACTGGCGCAGAAGCGGGTCGAATCACGGGCAATACGGCGGACATGAAAATCTCCTCAGGCAGCAAAGTGCGTTGTCAAAAAGGCAAGAACTGCCGCATTGAACGCGTGGGGCGCTTCCAGGTTGCCAAGGTGACCAACGCCTGCCAGACATTCGTAGCGCGCGTTGGGAATTCGGCTGGCCATTTTTTCCATCACTGCGGGCGGCGCATTGGTGTCGAACTCGCCTGCCAGACACAGCGTGGGCACCGCAATGTTTGCCAGGTTGTCCAGGCGGTTGAACGACACAATGGCCGACAGCGCGGCGCGATAGGTGGCCTCAGGCACTGAGCTCATGAGCGAGATGGCGGCCATCACCCCGGGTGCATCAGCGTTCAAGCCTGGTGCAACCATGCTGTTGACCAGCGCCGGCGCCAGGCTGGCCATCCCCTGGCCCGCGTCGAGGGGCGCAAATCGGCTCACCAAAAAATTTTGCTGCCAGTCACCGCCCGGCCTGCCAAAGGCGGGCGACGTCGAGAACAGGATCAGCCCGTGAATCAAGTCGGGGTTCATCGCGATGGCTTCCTGCGCAATCATCCCGCCCATGCTGTGGCCCAAAATCACGTTGCGCTTTGCGCCCACGCTGTCAATCAGCGCCAACAGGGCTTTGGCCAGCGATTGCGTCGTGTAAGGGTCGACCATCGCCGAGTTGCCATAGCCCGGCGCATCCCACGCAATGCATCTGAAGCCTTCGTCGGCCAGCACCGGCATGGTTTTGTCCCACGCACCCGCACGCCCACCCACGCCATGCAACAAAAACACGGCCACATCGCCCAAGCCAAGTTCTATGCAGGTTGGGACGTTCATAGCCTGTCAACCGGTCTCATGCCAATTCGGCACAGAGCCGCCCCGCGTCCAGAATTGTCTTGCCGTCAAGCACCACGGTACAGCCCTTGAGCGGCAAATCGAAGTGCCCCAAAGTGTGCCGCCCCGCCATTTCATTGGCGCCGGTCGAGTACAGAAAATTCCCCGCAAAGGCGCGCAATTCGGTGCCGTTGAAATCGTTCTTGTCGTAAAACGCCATCGCGTCCCAACGCGCTTTTGGGTTCAGGCCCCAGCCCACGTGCGACACGGCATAGGCTTCGCGGTCGCCCCAGGCTTCAAAGTAGCTTCGCATCAGGTCGGCATCCAGCCCGGTGCCGACAATTTGGGTGACAAAGTCGTTTTCAATGGCCAGTTCAACCGGCTTTTCAAGGTAGCGCTTGAAGGTCAGGTTGACGTCACCCTCGGCCATCACCAGGCGCCCATTCACACTGCCCGGCGCCGGAAAAGCCAGGCACAGCCCGCCCGGCCAATGCGAAATGGTGCCAGGCCGCGCGGTGTAACCCCAACCGCCGCCCACCTGCGCGCCGGTCAGGTTGATCGTCAAATCAGTGCCCGCCAGAGACGTCACCCGCATCTGTTTGGCAGCGCGCAGCATCTTGATGCCGGCTTTTACCTTGGGCTCCAGCGCCACATCGGGTACGCAGCGCTCCAGCACTTCAGGGTGCTCGTTGGAGACCATCAACACCCGCGCGCCGCCTGCCAGGATTTGCGGCAGCTCAGCCGCGTGCAGCAGGCCTTCGACGGTTAAATCGGCCACAAAAATACTGGTGGAAAGCGCCTGGACAACAGGCATCAGCCCGGCGATGGCGTCAGACGCGCCCGTGGAGCGCACTGGCACGGGTGCCTGCAGGGACGGGCTGGTCAGCACCACATGAAAGGCTTTTGCACCGAGTCGCGCCAGCGCCAACTCGGCCAGATGCACATTGACCGGGCGCGACTGCGTCTCCGACAAAATCGCCGCCGTGTCGCCCGCCTTCACGCCGCACAGCGCAAACGCCTGCACAAAGCACTCGATCCACTTGGCCTCAACGCGTTGTTGCAACATCAGAATTTAGACCCCAAGGTGAAGTACCCACCGCCGTGAAAAATCAGCGGCGGCGATTCGGAACGGGCAAACGTTTCGACCGCGGCGATGAACAGGCAATGGTCGCCCACAATCTGCTGGCTCACCGTGCGGCATTCAAACCACGCTGCCGCCCCATGAATCAGCGGCAAACCCGATTGGCCCAGCGCGTACGAAACGCCCTCAAACTTGTTCCCGGTGCTGCTGGCAAACCGCCGCGACAACTCCACCTGACCCTCGGCCAGCACATTCACCACGAACTGCTCTGCCTCTTGAAAAACCGGCAGGTTCAACGAATTCAACCGAAGCGCCCAGGTGATCAAAGGCGGATCGAGCGACAACGCGCCAAACGAGTTGGCCGTCAAGCCCACCAGGTCACCATTGCCCGACCGCGTCGCAATGACGGTGATACCCGTCGCAAATTGGCCCAACACTAGTCGCAACTGGCGCGGGTCAATCGGCAAAGACGGCTCCAAAGACGCAAGACTGCTCTCAGTGGCTTCAAGTGGGCTGGCTGAGGCTGCAACAGCATTTGCAGAAGTTAAGTGCATTGGAGGATCATAACGATGAACGATGCAGCGGGATGTCGCTGGCGCGGCCCACTTGCACTCCTGTTTCGCTCGTTTTACGCCATTGCCCTCGCCCCGTAAACTCGGCTTCATGATGAAAATCAACACGAATTCGAAAGCCGTCACCCTGCGCAACCCGCAACCCGGCGACATGGGCTGGGTGGTGCAGCAGCACGGCGAAATCTACGCGCGCGAGTACGGCTGGAACGCCGAGTTTGAGGCGCTTGTGCTCGACATCATTGCCAAGATGCTGCGTCGCATAGTTCGCTATATTTATAGGAATCCTGCGCCTTTCACTCTTTAGCAACCAAAATGCTCAAGATCGGTCAGATTGAATCGAAGATTGAACGTTACAACTGAACCTCACGAATCCCTCAACGCGGGTGTCCGAGGAAGGTGGTCGGCTTCATCAGTTGAGCCGCATTTCATCGTTGACGAAACGTACGTTATCACGTACCATCTCTACT
>JANMCB010000410.1:0-1510 GCA_031360805.1 Rhodoferax sp. | reverse complement strand
GGGCTGACGGCACCTCCCGCGCGCCCAGGTTCAGGAGCTTTTCTTCAATGCGCTCGATGGCGCTGTCGACCTGCTCGGTACTGACGGGGCGCTTTCGCAGCGCCAGGTTCATGGAGGCCAGAAGTTTCACGCGCTCGAACTCGATTCGTCGACCATCTTTTTTGACAATGGCCGGGAAGTTGACGTCCGGGCGCTCGTACGTGGTGAAGCGCTTCTCACAGGCGCCGCATTGACGGCGCCTACGGATGAAGTCGCCGTCTTCCGATATCCGCGTTTCTACAACTTGGGTTTCGGAGTGGCTGCAGAACGGGCACTTCACGTGGCGCGACTTTCAGGTTCAGCCGTAAACGGGAAACCGTGCGGTCAGCGCATTCACCTTGGCACGCACGGCGTCGATGTTGGCGGCATCCCGCGGGTTGTCCAGCACGTCGGCGATCAGGTGTGCCGTCATGCGGGCTTCTTCGTCCTTGAAGCCACGCGTGGTCATGGCGGGCGTGCCGATGCGAACACCGCTGGTGACCATGGGTTTTTCCGGGTCGTTCGGGATGGCGTTTTTGTTGATCGTCATGTGGGCATTGCCCAAGACGGCTTCGGCCTCCTTGCCAGTGATCCCCTTGGCCCGCAAATCGACCAGCATCAGGTGGCTTTCAGTTCGGCCGCTGACAATGCGCAGCCCGCGCTGGGTCAAGGTTTCGGCGACGATCTGGGCGTTTTTCAGAACCTGCTGCTGGTAGACCTTGAATTCGGGGGCCAGGGCTTCCTTGAACGCAACAGCCTTTGCGGCGATCACGTGCATCAACGGGCCACCCTGAAGTCCGGGGAAAATGGCACTGTTGATGGCTTTCTCGTGCTGCGACTTCATCAGGATGATGCCGCCGCGTGGCCCGCGCAGGCTCTTGTGGGTGGTGGACGTGACGATGTCGGCGTGCGGCACCGGGTTGGGGTAAATGCCGGCGGCAATCAAACCGGCATAGTGCGCCATGTCAACCATGAAGATCGCGCCTACGTCCCTGGCAACTTTGGCGAACCGCTCGAAATCGATGGCGAGCGAATAGGCGCTGGCCCCGGCAATGATGAGCTTGGGCCTGGTTTCATGTGCCTTTTTCTCCATCGCGTCATAGTCGATTTCTTCCTTGGCGTTCAGTCCGTAGGAGACCACGTGGAACCATTTGCCACTGATGTTCAATGGCATGCCATGGGTGAGGTGACCGCCTTCGGCCAGGCTCATGCCCATGATGGTGTCACCGGGCTTCAAAAATGCCAGAAAGACCGCTTCATTCGCCGAAGCGCCGCAATGGGGCTGAACGTTGGCGCAGTCGGCACCAAAAATTTGCTTGACGCGGTCAATTGCCAGTTGCTCGGCCACATCGACGTGTTCGCAGCCGCCGTAGTAGCGCTTGCCCGGGTAGCCTTCGGCGTATTTGTTGGTGAGCTGGCTTCCTTGCGCCGCCATGACGGCCGGCGAGGCGTAATTTTCGCTGGCGATCAGCTCGATGTGATGTTCCTGGCG
>JANMCB010000401.1:0-6664 GCA_031360805.1 Rhodoferax sp. | reverse complement strand
TGCAGCCAGGTGTTGGCCATGTTGTTGCCATCGCCGACCCAGGCGACCGTTTTGCCCTTGATCGAACCACGGTGCTCAATGTAGGTGAAGATGTCCGCCAGTATCTGGCAGGGGTGGAATTCGTTGGTCAGGCCGTTGATCACTGGCACCCGGGAGTGCGCCGCAAACGCGTCGATCTTGGTTTGTTCAAAGGTGCGGATCATCACCAGATCCACCATGCGGCTGATGACTTTGGCGCTGTCTTCTATCGGCTCTGCGCGGCCCAACTGGCTGTCGCCCGTGGTCAGGTGCACCACGCTGCCGCCCAGCTGGTACATGCCGGCTTCAAAGCTCACGCGGGTGCGGGTTGACGCTTTCTCGAAAATCATCGCCAGCGTGCGGTCGGCCAGCACGTGGTGCTTTTCGTAGGCCTTGAATTTCTTCTTGATCAGGGCGGCGCGGGCGAACAGGTAGGCGTATTCATCGGCATCCAGATCGCTGAACTGCAGGTAATGCTTGATCTCCACGGTCATGGCGTCGCCGCAAGATGCTGCTTGATGAGCGGGCACAGGATGTTGATCAACTCGTCAATCTCCTTTGCGTTGATGATGAGTGGCGGCACCAGGCGCACTACCGTGTCGGCTGTCACGCTGATGAGCAGACCGTTTTCGGCCGCCTGGCCCACCAGTACGCTGCAGGGTTTGGCCAGATCAATGCCCAGCATCAGGCCCATACCGCGAATTTCCTTGACAGTGCCTGATTTCAGCTCTGCCGCGAGCGCGTGGGCCAGGCCGCTTTTGAGCCGCTCTCCCATGGCTGCGGCGTTGGCCAGCAGGCCTTCTTCTTCCATGATGCGAATGGTCTCCACCCCGGCGCGCATCGCCAAGGGGTTGCCCCCAAACGTGGTGCCGTGGTTGCCGGGCGCAAAAATGTTGGCTGCTTTGGGGCCAGCCACCACCGCGCCCACCGGCACGCCTGACCCCAGGCCCTTGGCCAACGGCATTACATCGGGCACGATGCCCGCCCACTGGTGCGCAAACCATTTGCCGGTGCGCCCCATGCCGCACTGCACTTCGTCGATCATCAACAGCCAGTCGTTGTCATCGCACAGCTTGCGCACGTCACGCAGGTAGTCCATGTGCATGGGGTTCACGCCGCCTTCGCCTTGAATCGCCTCGAAGAACACGGCGACAACGTTCTTGTTGCCTTGTGTTGCTACCTTCAGCGCAGCGACGTCGTTCAGCGGGACGCGAATAAAGCCCTCGACCAGCGGGCCAAAACCAGCCTGAATTTTCGGGTTACCTGTAGCACTCAACGTGGCAATGCTGCGCCCATGAAAGGCTTTTTCGTAGACCACGATCTCGGGGCGCTCAATGCCTTTGTCATGGCCAAACTTGCGGGCCAGTTTTAGCGCGGCCTCGTTGGCTTCCAGTCCGGTGCAGCAGAAGAACACGTTCGTCATGCCCGAGAGTTCAGTCAGCTTCCTGGCCAGCACTTCCTGATTGGGTACGTGGTAATAGTTGCTGCTGTGGATGATTTTGCCAATCTGGTCCTGCAGCGCGGGCACGAGCTTGGGGTGGTTGTGCCCCAGCGTGTTGACGGCTATGCCACCCAGGCCATCCAGATACGATTTGCCGTTCACGTCCCACACGCGGCAGCCCTGGCCGTGCGACAGCGCAATCGGCACGCGCCCGTAGGTGTTCATCACGTGGGGCGAGGCGGCGGTGATGTGGTGCTCTGGAACAAGTTCTTGGGGCTTGGCAACTACGTTCATAGTGGAAAACTCCTTGCGTGCGCCGGGATTACGGCGGGATTGCGGGGGAAAAATGCAATTCTAGGCGCATCAATCTTGCGCAGAAGTGACAATTTCCGATCACTGTGATGATCAATCGGGCACGTCGCATAAAATTCTTGTGCGGTGCAGCAACATGATGTGCCCAACCTCACACCAAACCATGGATTTACGCAGCGCCAAAGAAGTTTTCATCCTGGGTGTGACCAAGGCCGGCAAGCCGTTTCGCCCCAGCGACTGGGCCGAGCGGCTGGCGGGGGTTTTGAGTTCCTTTCGACCCGGAGGGCCGCAGCCTGGCAGCCATCTTGGCTATTCGCCGTGGTGCATTCCGACCGCGTTTGGCGAGGTGAAGTGCGTCATCGTGAACCGCGAATTGCGCGATTTCAACGTCATGGCCTGGGACTTTTGCATCAACTTCGCGCGGGACAATGATTTGCAGGTGTCGTTGACTGCGCCTTTGTTGGGCACGTAGTAACTTACGCTACCGGCCCAAACGGGTTGACCACCTGCACGCCGCAGCCCATAAAGTCGCGGACATTGCGCGTGGCGATGACCAGCAGGTGTTCTTGCGCAGTGGCGGCGATCAGCATGTCGGGCGCGCTGCGGGTGATGCCCTGCGATTGAAACTGTCCGCGCAGCACACCGGCGCGCTGGGCGATTGATTCGGTGATGGGGTAGACCGCGTGCAGGCTTTGCACGATGGCGTTGAACAGCTGAAGTTTGCGCGCATTGGGCTGCCAAGCCAGACCAAAATGCGCTTCCTCTATGGTGACGGCGGAGACCGACATCAGGTCAACTGTCTGTAGCCATTGCATGAGGCTCGCGTCTGGCGTTTTTTTAACCAGCTCACTCACGACATTGGTGTCAGCCAAATAAATGGTTTGCGCCATGAGAATTTGGGACCAGGCGCTTCCTCAGGGCGTCATTCAGTGTCGGCAAAGTTGTTGCTGCGCGTCCAGGCGGCGGCACGCGTGGCCGCGGCAACAAGGCCCAGATTGTCGGTGGGTAAATGGGCGACGCGCGCAGCCATGATGCTGCCGTAGAGACTGTCTGCGCTGTGGGCGGCAACCTCGGTGCGCTTGAAATAGTCGGCGGACACGATGACTGCCACTGGCGTATTGCGCTTGGTGATTACTTGCGGCGCTCTCTGGGCCGCGTCGATCAGGGCGGACAGTTGCTGGCGCGATTGGGCGATTGAGATAGACATATTTTGCCTTTCATGTACATCTTAATTGTACATTAACTTGCACTCCAATGCCGTTAAACGTCTGCGGGACTTTCAGGGTAGGGCAATGGGCGGGTTATTTGACGAACAGTATCTGGCTACTCCTGACAGTGCTTCACCCACAAAAAAGCCGCCAATTCTTGCGAACTAGCGGCTGTTCTGTTTTGTGCTTGCTTTGCTGGCAGCGCACCCGTTACAAACGGCAGACTGGTTGTTTTGAGGAATCAGTCCGTGCGAGTGGTCTGAGTTAAATCAGACCGGTTTGGCGGCTGCAGGAGCAGCCAGGGCCAATTTCTTGACCCGGGTGGACAGGCGGCTCTTGTCGCGGGCTGCCTTGTTTTTGTGGAAGATGCCTTTGTCAGCCACGGTGTCAACCACGGCTTGCATTTTTCCAAAGGCTTCTGTCGCCTTGGCTTTGTCGCCAGAGGCAACGGCTTTTTCGACGTTTTTCACGGCGGTGCGGTACTGTGAACGCAAAGACGTGTTGGCGGCGTTGATTTTGACGTCCTGACGGACGCGCTTACGGCCCGACGCGAGGCGCGGGTTCTTTTTCTTGGGTTTGGTAGATGCCATAAAGTGTGTTCCTAGTGTCTGAGGATGTTGCCAGCAAAGCCTTCCATTGTAGCAGGGCGTATCAAATGGGTGGGCTTTGGTAAAACGCGCATTTTGCCCAGCTACACTTTGCGCCGTGTCGCTGCTGAAATCCGCCTCCACCATTTCGATCTTGACCCTGGCCTCGCGCGTGGCCGGCCTGGTGCGTGACCAACTCTTTGCCGCCGCCTTTGGCGCCAGCGCCATGACTGACGCGTTTTATGTCGCGTTTCGCATCCCTAACCTGTTTCGCCGCCTGTTTGGCGAAGGCGCTTTCAGCCAGGCTTTCGTGCCCGTGCTGGCCCAAACCAAGGAAACACACGGCCTGGAGGTGACCCGCAAGCTAATCGACAGCGTCGCCACGGTGTTGGTGTGGGTGCTGCTCGTCACCAGCGTTTTGGGCGTGATCGGCGCGCCGCTCCTCGTATGGGCGATGGCCGGCGGCCTGCAAAAAGAACCTCAGGCCTATGCAGCGGCGATTTTCATGACGCGCTGGATGTTCCCCTACATCCTGTTCATCTCATTGGTGTCGTTTGCCTCGGGTATTTTGAACACCTGGCGGCAGTTCGCCGTGCCCGCTGCCACGCCGGTGCTGCTCAACATCGCCATGATTGCCGCGACGATTTGGGGTACGCCCTGGTTTCAATCGATGGGCATCGAGCCGATCTACGCCCAGGTGGTGGGCGTGATGCTCGGCGGCGTGCTGCAACTGGCGGTGCAGGTGCCGCCGTTGCTGCGCTTGGGGTTGTTTCCGAACGTGGGCCTGAAATTGTCAATACTCAAGGCCGCGTGGCACGATCCGGCCACGCGCAATGTCGCCCAATTGATGGTGCCCGCCTTGCTGGGCGTCGGCGTGGCGCAGATATCGCTGTTTATCAACACCCAGATCGCCTCGCGCCTGGTCAGTGGCAGCGTGACCTGGCTCTCCAATGCCGATCGCCTGATGGAATTCCCGACGGCGATGCTGGGTGTCGCCCTGGGCGCGGTGCTGATGCCGCAGTTGGCAAGCGCCAAGGCGGCCAGCAAACCCGAGCAATATTCCGCCATGCTGGACTGGGGCCTTCGCCTGGTGGTCTTGCTGGCGGTGCCCAGTTCGGTGGCGCTGCTGACCTTTGCCATGCCACTGGTGGCCGTTATCTTCCAGTATGGCGCTTACACCGCTTACGACGTGCAGCAAACAACGTGGGCGCTGATGGGCTGGGGTGTGGGGCTGGTCGGTGTCGTGGCCATCAAGGTGTTGGCGCCCGGGTTTTATGCCAACCACGACATGAAGACACCGGCACGCATTGCCATTGCCGTGCTGGTCATCACCCAACTGCTGAACCTGGGTCTGGTGCCGCTGTTTGCCCACGCGGCTTTGACACTGTCGGTGGGGCTTGGCGCACTGGTCAACGCCATCTGGCTGTTGATCGGCCTGATCCGGCGTGGCAGTTACAAACCGTCGCCGGGTTGGGGCATGTTTTCTTTGCAGGTGATTGCCGCCAGCGCCTTGCTGGCTGTGTTTCTAATGTGGGCAACCAGCGCCGTGCCGTGGGACCGCATGCCGGGCGAGCATTACAAACGCGTGTTCTTGATGGCGCTTGTCCTCCTCGCTTCGGTCGCTATTTATTTCGCGTCGATCTGGGCTTCCGGCTTGAAGTTGAAGCAGTTTTTCAAACGCTGACCCCGCCCGGTTCAGCCGATTCCACGGGTTGCTGGCCGGCGCACCATGTTCCGGTTCAATTTTGTGCACAATATCACCATGAATCTGTCGCTGGCAGTGCCTACGCCTATTTCCTATTTTGCGTCGCTGGTGCAAAGTGACGCGGAATTTCCGCTGTTCGAAGCCGCTGTCAGTCTGGCGCAGGACGAATACCCCGACCTGGACGTTCAGCAAGTGCTCGGTGAGGTGGACCAGCTCTGCGCCCGCCTCAAGCGGCGCATTCCGCCCGATGCCGCACCCATGCACCGGCTGCGCCTGTTGAACCAGTTCTTTTTCACGACGCTGGGCTTTGGCGGCAACATCAACAATTACTACGAGCCCGACAACAGCTTCGTGCACGCCATGCTGCACACCCGCCGGGGCATTCCGATCACGCTGGCAGTGCTTTGGCTGGAGCTAGCGCAAAGCCTGGGCCTGAGCGCGCAGGGTGTCGGTTTTCCCGGCCACTTCATGATGAAGGTCAGCCTGCCCAAGGGCCAGGTGGTGATGGACCCGATGGACGGAAAGTCGCTTAGCCGTGAACAGCTCGCCGAGCGCCTTGAGCCGTTCAAGAGCCCTGTGGCTCCCGTGGACGACTTTGAAGCGCCACTGGGCCTGTACCTGCAATCGGCGCCCGCACGGGACATCATTGCCCGCATGCTGCGCAACTTGAAGGAAATCTACAAGTCGCAAGCCGACTGGCCGCGCATGCTTGCGGTGATGGACCGTTTGATCATCCTCTTGCCGCAGGGCTGGAGTGAGTACCGTGACCGGGGGCTGGTGCATTCAGAGCTTGGCCATGCGCGCGACGCTGTGCAGGACCTGGAACGCTACGTGGCCCATGCACCCAATGGCGCTGATACGTATGCAGTGGTGCAGCGGCTGAAAGAGCTCAGGCGGATGGAAAGCTGATCAACGGCTGTTCGTCGAAAGTAGCTATTTTATATATAGCAAACTATGTATATGATACAAGGGCTAGAGTCGAATTTGATCGGTTTTTTGGCAAAAATCAATCCGATTGACACTCAAAATTAACCTGCAGGTTAGTTTTTTAGCTCACCACGACCGCCGCGCCAGTACGTGGCGCAATCACCCCGATCTCATACACGGTCTCGCCCAGGGCGCGCAAGGTCTGCGCACAGGCGTCAGCGCTCGCCGCGTCGATGACAACCACCATGCCGATGCCGTTGTTGAAGGTGCGGTTCATTTCGATGTCGTCAATACCGGCGGTCGTTTGCAGCCAGGCGAACAGTTCGGTTTGGGGCCAACTGCCCTTTTTCAGGTGAGCGGCGCAAGCGTCTGGCAGCACGCGGGGGATGTTCTCCAGCAGGCCGCCGCCGGTGATGTGGGCGAGGGCCTTGATGCCGCCAGGCGTCCCTGGCGTATTGGGGTGATC